>JAJWAL010000186.1:0-3208 GCA_021618535.1 Segatella copri
CATTAAACGGCCATGAAACGCTAGCTTCTTCGTTCTGGTAGGTTTGCGCATTTGCTACTACCATTACAAACAGGGCTATGAGTGACAGCCCAAATCTGAGTAGATTCTTTTTCATTTGTTTGCCTTTTAGGTTGTTATACTTTATTTTCTTTTTGTTTACATAATTAAGTTTATTGGTGCAAAATTACACTTATTATTTCTATTTATGTACTTTTTGTTGCGAATTTGTCTCAAAAGCTACGCAATCGTTTTCGTATATTTTCGCCTTTTTATCTCTTTTTCCTTTTGCCGAATGAGAATTAAGTCGTACTTTTGCAGGCAAAAACAAACTACTAAACTTTAGTAAGGTATATAGAGGGTGCTTTCATTTCTTGATAAGTGAAAGTTAAGTTATTTGATTTTTTCTTTGGTTAATTCAGATTTTCTTTGTAATTTAGCAGCGCAAAACGTAAAGCATGTAGGAATATGGTAAAAATAGTAAATAAATATCCTGTAGGAATTCAGACTTTTGAAGAAATTCGCGAGAAAGGTTATCTCTATGTAGATAAGACCAAATACATCGTGGATTTCAGAGAAAAAGGTATGAAGTATGTCTTTCTGAGTCGTCCAAGACGATTCGGAAAGTCGCTTTTTGCCTCTACTCTTCAAGCTTATTTCGAGGGTAGAAAGGAACTCTTCGAGGGATTGGCAATAGCTGATTATGAGAAGGAATGGGTGAAGCATCCTGTGCTTCATTTTGATATGAGCGGTGCCAAGCACTTTGATGCTGATGCCTTGAACAGTTATCTGAATCTACAGCTTTTGCCCTATGAAAAGCTATACGGTAAGGGAGAAGGTGAAAAATATCCTAATGAAAGACTGGATGGTATCGTAAAGCGTGCTTATGAGCAAACGGGCGAAAAGGCGGTTGTCATCATCGATGAATATGATGCCCCATTGCTGGATGTGGTACATGAGAAGGAGAACCTGCAGCCCCTCCGCCGCATCATGCAGAACTTCTACAGTCCTCTGAAAAAGCTCGACCCATACCTGGAGTTCACCTTCATCACGGGTATCACCAAGTTCTCGCAGCTCAGCATCTTCAGCGAACTGAATAACCTCGATAACATCAGTATGTTCGACCAGTATTCGGCTATCTGCGGTATCAGCAAGAAGGAACTTACCACTCAGATGAAACAGGATATAGAGGCATTGGGAGAAGACCTGGGTATGACGTATGAGGAGTGCCTGGCAGAGCTGACAAGATTCTACGACGGCTATCATTTCAGTAAGAAATCTGAAGATGTATTCAATCCGTTCAGCCTGGTAAAGGCACTGAATGCACGGGATATTGCTCCTTACTGGTTTGGCTCGGGTACGCCGACTTATCTTATCAAGACGCTGCAGAAGTATCACGTTAATGTGATGGATATTGAGAAGAAATCATGTGATGTGGATGATTTTGATGTTTCGCCGGAAATGATGACTTCTGCGCTTCCGTTGCTCTATCAGAGTGGTTATCTCACCATCAAGAAGTATAACCCGATGCTGCAACGTTATACCTTGGAATATCCTAACAGGGAGGTAAAGATAGGTATGCTCAAGAGTCTTGCACCTAACTATCTTTCACCAATATCTTTGGATAATAATAGTCTGGTGGGTGATTTCCTGGAAATGCTTTATGATGGAGATGTAGAGGGAGCAATGATTCGGTTGAAAGCGTATCTTGCCAGCATCTCCAACCGTTTGAGCAATAAGAACGAACGGGATTTCCAGACTGTGTTCTATCTTATCTTTAACCTGATGGGTGCACACATGAGGGTAGAGGAGGATAGTGCAATAGGCAGGGCTGATGCTGTGGTGTATATGCCTGATGCCGTATTTGTTTTCGAGTTGAAGTATGATGGTTCTGCCGAAGAAGCAATCAAACAGATAGATGAAAAGGGGTATCTGATTCCTTATTCTGCTGAAGGTAAACGCTTGTTCAAAATTGGTGTTAATTACGATAGTAATCAGCGGACAATTAGCGATTGGAAGATAAAGGAAGGATAAAATACTGCACTTTAGTATATTGTTCTACAACGGGCTGAAGGGGCTGCTGTCTCTTCAGCCCGTTTGGTGTCAGCTAGCTAAAACTCTCTTATATTCTGATACTTGACGTTTGGATTTACGTAATCGTTTTCGTAGTTTTTGTTCATTTTGGTTCACATTTTTCCGAGATTCTTAAAATGATTTGCTAAATTTGCCAACGAAATAAACTAGCAAATGAATCAAACTAAAATATAGTTATTCAGTAACTAATTAATAATATATAAACTTAAAATAAACGATTATGAAGAAATTCTTTACTCTTATCGCAGCCGTAGCTTTGGCTGCTAGTGTTAATGCTCAGACAGCAAAGGTATTCACCGAGAATACTTTCTTGCAGACTTCACAGGCAAATGTCCAGGCTGGTATTGCTGAAGGTTGGATTGCAGCAGGTAGTGGTACAACTGCAGCAAATGGCAAGAAAGGCAGCATCGACCCTCAGGCTAAGGAAGAGAAAGGTGAAGGAGCAGTAAAGCTGGATGGAATCGGTTTGAAGAAAGATAATGCGGCTAAAACATTCAAAATGGCTATTACTGGAGTTGATAATATTGAAGTGTATGGTGTTACTACTTCTAGTAGTGAATCTCGTTATGTTTCTGTAGTAGCAACTGCTGCTGATGGTACTACAGTAGAAAAGGATGAAATTACAGCGCCAGGAAATACTGCTGTAGTTAAGGTTCTGTTGGACAAGTCTAAGATTTATACCGTAGAAATTACAGGTGTTAAGGAGGATAAGTCTGCAGGTGCAGATGTTGCTTTGCATGGTATTTGGTTCAATGTGGGTGTTACTAATGGCATTTCTAACATCAGTGCTGCCGCAGCCAAGAAGAATGGTAAGACCTACAACATGGCTGGCCAGGAGGTTTCTTCTTCTGCCAAGGGTTTGATTATCAAGAATGGTAAGAAGTATGTAAAGTAACAGATTGTATATACATATAAAACAAAAGGGCATTCCCAAACATGGGGATGCCCTTTTTGTTTTATAAGAAGTTTTATTCCTTTATTACCTTATCCACTACGGTCTTTCCGTTCTGAAACAGCATCTTGCGGATGTTTATGCCTTTTTGAGGAGCAGAAAGGAGGGTGCCGTTGAGGCTGTAATACTTTACTTCGGCTAATTCACTGGGATTGGAGGTGATGA
>JAJWAL010000054.1:0-19188 GCA_021618535.1 Segatella copri
CAAGAGCAGCACCCGATGCATTCTTAGGCGCAATATCTACCGCCATCAAACCACCAAAAGTTTTTGTTTCATCTTCTTTATCATATATTTCATTCCATTCGGAATGTTACATGATAGCCTGCCACATTGTGCTCGGCCAGTGAGAGATTGATGGATTGCATCATCAGCATCTGGCGGGAGATGGAGAGGCCGATGCCCGAACCTGATGGCTTGGTGGAGAAGAAGGGGATGAACATCTCCTTTGCCACATCGGCTGGGATGGGGGCGCCATTGTTGCTGAAATAGATGCCCGAGAATTGTGAACTCTCGATGCTCTCTGGATGTTTGTGGAAGCATCGAATGTCGATGGCTGAGGCGTGAGCCTCGATGGCATTCTTGGTCAGATTGATAAATACCTGGTGCAGCATGTTTTTGTCGGCAGACCAGGTGGCATCTTCGGGGATATGGATGTGCCATTCTATCTGAGGATAGAGCGGTTTGATGCCTTCCACGAAATCCTTGAGTGGGATGTTCTCGATGACAGGTTCTTGTAGCTGGGTGAGCTTGCGGTAGCTGTCCACGAAACTGGTGAGCGACTTGCTGGTGTCTCGAATGGCTCGGATGCCTTCCTCGTAGGGCGAGCCTTGGATGTCGGGATTGCTAAGATAGGCTTGGCAGATGCTGGAGATGGGGGCGGTGGCGTTCATAATCTCATGGGTGAGCACTCGGGTTAGCCTTTGCCAAGATTCCACCTCATGCTGCGCCACCAGTCTGCCGATGTCGTTCTCCATATCGTTGAGGGCTTGCTGCAAGGCTCGTTCTCCAGAGAGTAATCCCTTGGTGGATAGACGGAAGGAGTAATCGCCATTGCGGATAGCCTCTTGCATCAAGAAGGCACGGCTCTTCAGGTTGCGCTGATGGCGCAAGAAGAGATAGATGATACCTCCTATGACGAGGAGAATGATACCTATTATATATATGTGGAAGATGGTGTCCATATCAGATGTTGATAATCATGAATGATTTTGATAAGTGATAACGGGAATGATTTTGATAAGTGATTATCGCTTGAGCTTGGCATAAAGCGTTTGGCGAGTGATGCCGAGCAGTTCGGCGGCACGAGAAATATTGCCGTGGCATTGATCCACCACCTTGTGGATATGCGTGGTCTCGATGCTCTCCAGTGTCTCCACTTCCTGGCTTCGGTCGATGGCATCTTTCAGGGTTCTGATAAGTTCGTCATTATCCCAAGGCTTGGTTACAAAGTCGGCGGCTCCCGTCTTCAATCCCTTGATGGCGAGCTGGATATCAGCGTAGGCGGTGATGAGCACCACGGGGATGTTGGCATGGAGACGGCGCAAGGTGCGAAGCCAAAGTAAACCTTCCTGTCCGCTGTTTACGCCCAGCGAAAAGTTCATGTCGAGCAAGATGATGTCCACTGGCTCTTGTTGGAGCAGAGCGGGGGCTGTGTCTGGGCAAGGCAAGGTGAGAATCTTCTCAAATGTGCCGCCCAGGCATATCTTCAGGGCTGTGAGTATCGATGGATTGTCGTCGATAACAAGTATAGTTCCGTATTTCATCTATTTGTGTTCTGTTATATCTTTTGTCTTTGTTTGCAAAAGTACACTTTTTTCTTGAATTAGCCAACAAAACGGAAGATGATGTGTGATTATCATACAGAAGAGTGTATGAATTTCATACAATCCGCTTGCCGCTAGCTTCTGATTCTTGGCAGAATCAAAAGGAATGATTACTTTTGCGTCAGAAAAAAGCATCAGATAGGATGCATCAGAAAAAGCATCAGAAAATAAAGAAACAACAGATATGAAAAGTTATTTTAAGTTTTTATCGCGCAACAAGCTCTATACTGCTATCGAGGCTTTCGGACTCTCGATAGCCTTGGCTTTTGTGATGATTTTGGTATCTTACGCCTTCATGGAGTATCGGGTGGGCACGCATCAGCCAGATGCCAAGAACCTCTATGTGCCTGGTTCGGGCGATTATCTTGGCATGACCCTGGGTACGGCTAAGGAGTTTTTCCCTTCCATCCCGGAAATCAAGGAATGGACCCGATTTAGCGATTATTATACAGACAAGGGTGCTGTGGTGGATGGTCAATACTTTCATGTGCAGGCACGTGCCATAGATCCTAACTTCTTGGATATGATGGGAATGAAGTGCAGGGGATGCTCCGCTCATCGTGTGCTCACGGATAAGCACCAGGCCCTTATCTCCGAGTCTTTTGCCAAGAGGGCTTTTTGCAATGCGAATCCTATCGGGCAGGTCGTTAAGTGCGACACGCTGCAATTCAAGGTAGTGGGCATCGTGGATGATTTTGGCAGGGAAGACTTGCTGGAACCCACCGACATCTTTGTTTCCATGAAATTTAAGGACGCAGATTTGTATCCGATGGATCAGTTTGGTGAGGTTGTTACCATCGTCCGATTGGCAGATAATGCTGATCCAGAAAAGGTGAATGCCACATTGCTCAATAAATATATGGGCTATTGGAAGAAATGGTGGAGTCGTGGGAAGACAACTGGCAGTTTCTTGTGGGGCTCTAGCTTGGTACGCTGGGATAAGTTGTATTTTTCAGATATTACATGCTCGCATGTCCGTCATGGCAGCAAGACCTTGGTCAATGTCCTTTTGATTGTGGCACTCGTCCTCTTGCTTTCAGCCATCTTCAATTACATCAATCTCACCGTGGCGCAGATAGGCAATCGAGCCAAGGAGATGGCTACCCGCCGCCTGTTGGGTGAGTCGGTACTGGGTGTGGTATTGCGCTATATTAAGGAGGCAGCACTCTTCACGGCAGGTTGCTTCTTGCTGGGCATTTTGCTGGCTTGGGCATTCACACCTTTATTTAATAGCATCTTGGATACGAAGATTTCGCTCTTCTCTTCGCCTGCCGTTTGGGGATGCCTGTTGGTGGCTTATCTTGTTATCTCCTTGCTGTCGGGCTTGTTCCCAGCCATCGTGGTGTCTCGCTTCAATCCGATAGATGTGGTGAAGGGTACCATCCGCTTGCGCAGCAAGATGTGGTTTAGTAAAATATTCATTGTGGCACAGAGTGTTATCAGTATGTCGCTGGTGGTGATGGCTATCACGATGATGCTCCAGATGCGCCATCTCGCCAACATACCTTTGGGTTATCAAACAAAAGATATTCTCTGCGTATCCACCACCTTCGGGTTTGATAATGTGGACGTCAGAAACGCGGCGTTGATAGCGAGATTGAAATCTCTGCCTGAGGTGGAGGAGGCTACGGCTATCGGCAACAATCCTGTCATCAGCTTTGCTAATGGAGTGCATGATGAGAAGGGAGAAAATTTAGCGTTCTTGCGATTGAGCGTATTGGATTCCATAGCGATGAAGATGATGGGCTTCAAGGTGCTGGAGCGATATTCTGACCCAACGCCAGGCAAAATCTGGGTTAGCGAGGAAGCCAAGCGAACCTTTGGCGTATCGAGCAAGAAACCATATTTCGGTAATCGTGAAGGCAAGCCGGAATATGAGGTTTGTGGCGTTGTGAAAGATTTCCACTGTGGCGATGCTCTTGATGAGTTCAAATCTGACAAATTTGGAAATCATAATGCGATACGTGTTCCTTCCAATCATGATGTGCTTTGGACCATCTTGGTGAAGACTCGTGGCGACCATGCCCAAGCCCTGTCTGCTATCCAAAGTGCCTGCAAGCAAGTGGCTAAGGAACAGCTGGGCGTACCTACCGACATGGATACGGAGTATCTGGACGACACCTTGGCTGATGCGCTCAAGGAGAAGCACAACATGATGGTGCTCATCATCACCTTCATGGGCATCTCCATCTTGATTTCCGCCCTCGGCTTGTTTGGCATGTCGGTATATTACGGCAACCAGCAGCGCCGACAGATAGCCTTGCGCAAGGTGATGGGAGCCTCGGTGACAGATGCGGCATGGCAACTTTCCAAGCGATTCCTCATCACATCGTGTGTGGCTGTGGTTATCGCCATCCCATTGTGTGACAAGCTGATGCAAGAATACTTGATAGGTTTCAAATATCGCATCGATTTCCCTTGGTGGACATTGGTAGCAGGAGCTATCTTCACCTTGCTGCTAGCCTTGGTATCGGTCTTCAGCTATACCCTGCGCACCGCTCTGGAGAATCCGATAGACAGCATCAAGATGGAATAGCATGATGAGCTAAGTAAACATTAAACACTACACATTAAACATTAAATCAAGATGATACGTACAGAGAATTTAACGAGAATATTTCGTACAGAAGAGATAGAGACCATCGCCCTGAACGGCGTGAACATCAATGTAAAGGATGGCGAGTTTGTAGCCATCATGGGACCTTCGGGATGTGGCAAGTCTACCTTGCTCAACATCCTCGGCTTGCTCGATACACCTACCGAGGGTAAGTATTGGCTGGGCGATGAGGAGGTAGGACATCTCAAGGAGCGTGAGCGCACGGCTTATCGCAAGGGTCGCATCGGTTTCGTCTTTCAGAATTTCAATCTGATAGATGAGTTGACGGTAGAGGAGAACATCGACCTGCAGCTCAAATATCTAGGCATTGGCAAGGCGGAGCGCAAGGAGCGAGTGCTCGACATCCTGCGCAAGGTAAAGCTCAGTCATCGTGCCAAGCATTATCCTCATCAGCTCTCCGGAGGTCAGCAGCAGCGTGTTGCGATAGCTCGTGCCGTGGTGGGCAAGCCTAGCATCATCCTTGCCGATGAGCCTACGGGTAACCTCGATTCCAAGAATGGTATGGAAGTGATGCAGTTGCTCAGCGAGCTGAACGAGGAGGGAACCACCATCGTGATGGTGACGCACTCCAAGCACGATGCTACTTACGCCAGTCGCATCATCAATCTGTTTGATGGACAAGTGGTGGATACGATGAATGATCAGCTTTAAGCTGCGGTTTCTGTCCAACAATTAGACGGTGGTGTCTAATTGTTGGACAGTTTGTTTAATGAGAGTTTTTATTTAATGGTTTGATTATCAGGAGAAATGCTGTTTTGGTACGGCTCTTGTCCTTATCATGCCAAAATGAAGAAGATTATGAAAAGAATAGGAATAATGATAGGATGGTTGGTCTGGGCGGCTGGTGCCTCGGCACAGAGCTGGAGCCTTGACGACTGTATGAAATACGCCGTGGAGCACGCCACGGAGGTGAAGCGGGAGGTGGTAAACGCCCGCCAACGCAAACAGGATTACCAGCATGCTGTGGTAGGATTCCTGCCTACCGTTACGGGTGGCGTGCAGGGACAGTATGCCTGGGGACGAAACATCGACCCGGAAACCAATACTTATAATAATGTAACGACATTCAACAACTATTATCAACTTTATGCCGAACTGAATGTCTTCGATGGTTTCGCCACCATCAACGCCTTGAAGCAGGCTAAATTGAGCCGGGATTATTCAGCCACGGCGATGCAGAAGATTCAGGACGACCGTGCCATCGACGTGATGCAGAAATATATGGATGCTGCCTATGCTGAGGCAAGCATTCGGATAGCAAGCGAGAAACTGAACGAAAGCAAACGGATGCTGGATAAGATGAAGCGCCTGTATGAACTGGGCGAGAAGGGGCGCCCGGATGTGGTGCAGATGGAATCGCAGGTGGCAGAAGATGAATACAATCTTACGCATCAGGAGAATGTGGCAAAACAGAGTCTGCTCGCCTTGAAATCCGCGATGAATTTTCCGGTGGATGAAGAGCTGAAATTGGAACTGAAGTCGGAAAATAAAGAGGCTTCTGCTTCAGGAGTAAACTACGAAACCGTTTACCAAGGTTTTCAGCATATTTCTCCCGATTTGAAGTCGGCAGAATACGAAGTGGAGCGGGCACGGTATGATTACAAGATAGCAAAAGGCAGATTGCTGCCATCACTCTCTCTCGGTGGCGGTATTTCTACCAACTATTATAAGAATCTCTCTCAGAAAGGGCAATACGATGGGTTTGCCTCGCAGTTTCACAACAACCAGGGCGAATACTTCGCGTTGACCCTTTCCATACCTATTTATAATAGCGACCGCTGGCACAACATGAAGAAGGCACGCAACGACTGGCAACTGGCGCAGGTGAACCTGGAGGAAACCAGGCGTAAGCTTCACGACCAGATAGCCCAGGCGGTAATGGATGCAGAGGGTTACGCCAAGGAGTTGCATCAGATGCAGAAGAAGGTGGCCTCAGATTCGCTCGCCTATCACATGTCGAGCCGGAAGTTTGAGGAAGGAATGCTTTCCACCTTCGACCTTCATACCGCAGCCCAGACGCTTCTGGAAAGCAGAATCAAGGAACTCCAGATGCAGATGCTGCTCATTATCAAACAGAGATTGGTTGCTTATTATCAGGGAGAAAATTTAATAAGATAAATTATGGATATACAAATAGAAAAGAAAAAATATCTCGTGCCTCGCAAGTACTGGGCATGGATTGGCGGAGGAGCGGTTTTGATCGCAGTCCTCGTATGGTTGGGATTGGGCAATTTCTCTTCCACCCTGAAGGTGGATAGGAAGGGATTGAGCATCGGAACCGTAGAGAAGGCGCAGTTCAACGATTATGTTTCGGTGGATGGACAGGTGGTTCCTATCTCCGTGGTGCAGATTAGTTCCGAGGAAGGCGGTATCGTTCTGGAGAAAGTGGTGGATGAAGGCGCCCACGTGAACAAGGGCGATGTAATCGTGAAACTGAGCAATTCGAATCTCGACCTGGAGATTCTGAATGCCGAAAGCGAACTTGCCGAAAAGCAGGACATGCTTCGCAACACCCAGATTTCGATGGAGCAGGACCGTCTGAACAATAGCAACGAGGAACTGTCGCTTTCGCAGGATGTCATTACCAAGCGCCGTTCCTATCAGCATCAGGAGGCGTTGCACAAGGAAGAACTCAATTCGCGCGAGGAGTATCTGAAGGCAAAGGAAGATTACAACCTTGCCGTCAAGAAGCATGCGCTCATCAGCAAGCGATTGAAGAAGGATGCACAACTCCGCCGTTCGCAGATGGAGCAGATGGGCGATAATCTGGAAGCCATGCAGAAGAATGTGCAGCTGGTTCGCCAGCGCAAGGAGAAGCTGAACATCCGCAGCACCATTTCGGGTGAGATAGGCTTGCTCGATGTGGAGTTAGGACAGAGCATTTCTGCCGGACAGAAGATTGGCGTCATCAACGACCTCAGCGATTTCAAGGTGCAGGCTCAGGTGGATGAGCATTACATCGACCGGGTAAAACCGGGACTTACTGCTACCTTCGACCAGAACGGCAAGCATTATCTCCTGCAGGTTCGCAAGGTTTATCCCGAGGTAAGAGACGGCAGATTCCGTATCGACTTCATCTTCAAAGGCGTTCGCCCTGGCAACATCCGAACCGGTCAGACTTATTATGTAGATTTGCAGCTCGGTCAGTCGAAGCAGGCAATAATTATCCCTAAAGGCACGTTTTATAGTGTAACGGGCGGTCAATGGATCTTCGTATTAGACAAGAGTGGCAAGAAGGCTTATCGCCGAAAGATTACCATCGGTCGCCAGAATCCTCAGTATTATGAGGTGATTGAGGGCTTGGAGCCGGGTGAGCAGGTTATCGTTAGCGGCTATGAAGCCTATAAGGATAATGATGTATTAGTTTTTAATTAGTAGTGATTAGTTAGTAATGATTAATTAGTAGTGATTAGTGATAAATTGGGCTAACGCCCTTGAAACAGGATATTTGATATGAATCATATTATTAACGCATTCAAGAATCTGCCCCGAAGAGGCCAGCACAACTTCGTGAAGATCTTGTGTCTGGCGCTCGGATTGGCAATCAGTTCGGTAATTATTGCCGAGATTTATTTCGAGCAGACTTACGATACGTATTTCCCTAGTTGGGAGAGGACGTATATGATTTCGGAAGTGGGTACTAACCATGGCGAAACCATGGAGTTTACCAATACTTCAGGAGCCACTGCCCAAGGTGTAAAGCAATATGCGCCTATGGTGGAAGCTGCTACCAGTACTCACTATTTTTATGATGATGCCCAATGCAAGATGGAAGACCAGAACATCATTTCTGCCAATATCAGGATGGCAGACAGTTGTTTCTTTGATGTCTTTCCACAGAAGATATTGATAGGCAAGGCTAAACAGATTCTATCCCAACCCTTATCCTGTCTCATCGATTCAGAAACGGCAGCAAAGATTGGCGGTAATGTTGTAGGTAAGCATTTCACGCTTTCTAATTATCCGGGAACCACTTTTACCATCTATGGTGTTTTCGAAGCGTTTCCATGGGGTTCTTCCTTTCATGGTACGCAGATGATTCTGTCGAGGTGTAGTGTGCCATACGTATATTCCTATGATGGCAGAGGCCAATGGGTGGGAAATGATAGCTATAGATCCTACATCCGGTTGGCAAAGGGGCATGAGGCAAAAGAACTCAAGCCTTACGTGAATAAGATGCGAGAGGATCATTTCCCTTTGAAGGAGATGAAGAATATGGGAATAGAACTGAACTATGATTTCACGGTATTGAGCGATGTTTACACCCAAGACCCTTATGTCAAGAAGATGGGATGGATTATGGGAATTATTGCTTTTGTCCTCCTCTTTACTTCTGTGATGAACTATCTGCTTATCATCGTGGGAAATCTTGTGGGTCGTTCTCGCGAAATGGCTGTCCGTAAGTGTTATGGTGCCGAATCGAAGAACATTCATGCCATCATTTTCTCTGAGGCTTTGGTGCATGTGGGGCTGGCGGTTGTTCTTGCGGCTGTTCTTGTGTTTCTTTGCAAGGGAACCATCGAAAACTTCCTTTCTGCTCCGGTAAGCACGTTGGTGCTTAATCGTGGCAGTTGGATATTGGTGGCTATTTGTATTCTGGTACTGCTGGTTGGCGGCTTGTTGCCTGGTTGGCTTTACAACAAGATTCCTGTAGCCATCGCTTTCCGTGGCTATAATGAGAATCGCAACCGTTGGAAACTTGGTTTGTTGGGTGTCCAGTTCGTTATTTCTGGTTTGCTGTTCAGTTTGCTTTACATCGTGAATGGTCAATACCAGCTGATGTTGGGGCTCAATCCTGGGTATGATTACGATCATGTAGCGATTGTTTCGATAGATGCCAGCAATAGAGACCAGCGCAACCAATGTCTGGCAGAAATCAGACGGATGCCGAATGTCAAGGATTGCAGTTCGACTTTTAATGTTCCGCTCGATGGGTATGATCGTAGTGGAAATATGGTTGGAGTACCTGGCGACGAGAAGAATACCTTTAATATCATGGAGATGTCGGGAGTGGACGACAATTTCTTCAAGATGCTGAATATTCCTATCGTTCAGGGTTCTTTCTTTACGGAAAGAAATGACAGTTGCCGACAGGTTATTATTGATGAACGAGGTGCTGAGAAACTCATCAAAACGTGGCATTGGAAGGATGGCGTAGTTGGCAAGCAAATTACCTGTACAGGACATGATAATAATATCTTTACCATTTGTGGCGTGAGCAAGAATATCCGCTGGGGGGCTGTGGAAACCGGGGGTGATGGTATGAATGAATTTCCAGATTTGTATTTCTATTCAGCCAAGACGGCCTACTACATGTTGGTTAAGTTTAATGAACTAAGGGATGAATCGTTGTCGGAGTTGCAATCGAAGGTGCAGGCGATGTATCCGAACAATAAGGTCATCGTGAAGAGTTATGCTTCAGAATTGGCTAACCAGTACGCTTCCCAGCTCAATTTCCGCAACGGAATCCTGGTTGCCGGCATCGTAACGATGATTATCGCCCTCTTCGGATTGGTGGGTTATACGAGTGATGAGGTAAACCGTCGCCGTAAGGAGATAGCGATAAGGAAGGTGAACGGAGCGAAGGTGAAGGATATTCTTCGCATCTTCCTGAAGGACATTATGAAGATAGCCTTGCCTTGCATCATCGTGGGCGACTTGGGGGCTTGGCTGATAGCCCGACAATGGCTCATGTCGTTCAGCGAGAAGATTACGATGACGCCTCTGTTGTTTATCGGCGTTACCATCATCTTGCTCGTCATCATCGGGCTTTCCGTCGTCATCAACTGCTATAAGGTGGCGAATAGTAATCCTGTGAAATATCTCAAGGATGAATAAAATTAAAAGTAAAAAGGTAAAAAAGTAAAAAGATAAGAAAATGCTTAAAATAGAGAATCTTTGCAAGTCATTCCGCACAGAAGATGTGGAGACGATTGCTTTAAATAATGTATCTTTCACAGTAGAAGACGGCGAGTTTGTCGCCATTATGGGACCATCCGGTTGCGGCAAATCCACCTTGCTCAACATCCTCGGTTTGCTCGACAACCCAACTTCGGGAAAATATTTCCTGGGTAATCACGAGGTGGCAAACTTGAAGGAGAAGGAGCGCACGGATGTGAGAAAGGGAGAAATCGGTTTTGTGTTCCAGAGCTTCAACCTGATAGATGAATTGAATGTAGAGGAGAACATCGAGCTTCCTCTTACCTACCTCAACATTCCGAAGGCAGAGCGCAAGGCAAAGGTGCAGGCGATTATGAAGCGAATGGCCATCAGCCATCGTGCCAAGCACTTCCCTCATCAGCTATCAGGTGGTCAGCAGCAGCGAGTAGCTATCGCCCGTGCCGTGGTCTTCGGTCCCAAGCTCATCCTTGCCGATGAGCCTACGGGTAACCTCGATTCCAAGAATGGAGCCGAGGTGATGCATCTGCTTACCGAGCTGAACCACGAGGGCACCACCATCGTCATGGTAACGCATAATGAGCATGATGCCAAGATAGCCCATCGCACCATCCGCCTGTTTGATGGACAGATTGTGGAGGCGGAGGGCAATCAGCTTTAACGTAAAAAGATGAGCAGAGACAGCTAGATTCTTATTGATTCCAATTTGTCAAAGGTAACACCATGATGCTTGTAGCGAATTCTCGAAAAAGATTTTTTGTCTGTCTATAGTAGCTCTATATAACATGCGATAATAGTAAATGCCATGCGCCAATCGGTTAAAAAGCCTTTTAAATGGTTTGCAACAACTTTTAACACTTAAAATGTTGTATAATTCAGAAAAAAAACTTAATTTTGCATCCATATATAGTTACTCTTAAAACGGTTGTTCTATTGTTTTCTAGCGATTACAAAGATACAACTTTTAGTGAGAAACTGTTTCTCCCATTATTTTTGGGTGGAAAACTTTAGTAAGTGATTATTTATTCATAAATTAATGTATAAGAACTATGAGGCTTAGAAAGATTTTAATGGTAGCAAGTGTGACTTTTGCTTGCGTTGCCCAAGCCCAGGATTTAACTATCCATGTTAATAAGAAAGGTAAAGTCGGGTTCGTTGATAAAAATGGAGCCGAAGTGATTAAATGTGCTTATGAGAGTGCCTATCCATTTTCAGGTGGATATGCGATTGTAACTAAATCAGGAAAGTCCGGTATAATAGATGAAAGGGGTAAGGTCGTCTTACCGCTGAAGTATACATCTATTATGCCTTGGAATCAGTCCCTTTATTTGATAAAGACAGGCAAGATACAGGGATTGGCAAGCCATGATGGAAAAGTGGTTCTTCCAACTAAGTATTCTTTTATTTCTAAGCCAAATTGTTATGGCAAGGCTTTAGTTGCGGTTGGGGGAAAGCAGTCTTCTTCTTCCGATAATAAGCAGTATATGCTCAATGCAAAATTGGGTATCATTGATGATAATGGTAGAGTACTGGTTACTCCAAAATATAAGGGAATTCATGAGTTTTCTTACAATACCAAGGGCGTATTTCCTTACAACGAAGGATTGCGTTTGTCGTCAGCAATTCATTCTTTGAAAGACACTTTGAAAACAGATTGTAAGTATATCGGTTTTAATAATGATCCTTTTGGCATCACAGGATGTGGTCTTATAGATGAAAATGGAAAGGAAATCCTTAAGATGGGAGTGTATGACCAATTGATGCTACCACAAAGTGGTATGGTCAGATATTATGATATCAAGAAGAAGCAAACAATTTGTGGCTATCACAATCTTGATACAGGTAAGGGCTTCGTTGCAGCTAAGTTTAAATTGAGTATAGCTGATATAAAGTTCTGGACTCATGGAGATTTTGATGGCGATATTGCACCTGTTAATGGTGAGACTTGGAGCTTTGTCGATAAGACAGGTAAGATATTGCGCAAGGATTACAAACAGTTGAAACATAGCCAGAATGGTGAGTGGGCGGCACAGAACGTCTCTGGAAAATGGGATGTGTTTGATAGCTACAACCAAGACATAGTTTCGTTGTCTAACTATGAGGATATCAATTTCCCTACAGAAAAAGGTGATTTAGAGGTTTATTCTGTCAAAAAGGGAACTCGATATGGAGCAATTACTAAGGCTGGCAAAGAGGTAATTCCTTTTCAATATGATTTTGTAGCTTCAAATACTTATGATGTCTTAGATGTTATGAAGGATAGTTTGTGGGGAGCTTATTCAGCCTCGGGAAATAAAATTATTCCTTTGTCTTACAAGAAAATAGTATTACCAAGCGAGCGTGGTTGTCAAGATTTCTGGGTGATGAAATCTGATAGTTTGTTTTATCATTTTAATGTGACATCGCAAAAAATATATGACTTAGGCTATGAGGCAGTTGCCAATTTTTCTAAGGGCATCGCTCATGTTCGCCCAGTTGGTATGAAAATAGAAAATTCAGAGGTAAATCGTTCTCAATTATTTGCCCCTAATACCAATCATAAGGATATAGCTTCTGTCAATCCTGAGGGACGGAGAGAGTGTTTTGGCTATTTGGTGAATACTAATGATGTGGTGCTGTTTGATTTACCGGTGTCTACTACCTATGTAGAACTCGTTATGGAACAGCTCAAAAAACGAGGAAACCGTAAGTTAACTGAGGCTGAGAAGAAAAATATCCTCTTGGATATAACTAAGGAAAATCGTAGTTATGATTTAAATTCAGTTTTGGATGAGGATGAGTGGAATTATTAAAATGTAGGAGATTATGAAAAAGATAATATTGACACTTATGATGAGTGCTGCCGTCATGGCTTCTTACGCCCAGGCGGATCATGAAGATGTGATGAACTATCGTCGCAGTTCTTTATATTCTTTGATGGTGAATCATACAGACCAACAGTTTGCTAACGAGATAAAGGAGGCTTTCTTACAGATTCCTGTTCCGGATAAGTTTAATAATCATGACCTTAGTGTAAAGGTGCTTAATCTTGATAAAAAGCTTGATGGCGCAAAGAGTGATAAGGAAAATCCTGTGATAACGAAATTCCTGAAAGACAATAATGTTGCAAGTCGCTTGGTGGGACGCTGGTTCAATAGGGATATCTATACTGGTGCTTGTGATATGGAGTTGGTAAAGGAACGCGGACTTTATAATGCAACAGAGTTTGACCGCCAGTTGGCTAAGCATTCTGCTCGTGGAATGGCGTTGTTACAAGATGCAGGTGAAGACTTAATTGGTAATACCTTTGTGGTTGTTAATGACATTCGATATATAGACAAGAGTAAGGGCTCTAAGACGGTAGGTTCTATCTTCAAGGTATTGGGACAGGTTGCCGCAGCATATACTGGTGTTGACAGTTATAAGGACTTGGGTGATAATCTAGGTGATATTGCTGAGAGTTTAAAGGGATTTTCTGTCCGAATCAATACGTTCCTTTATCGTCTGGATTGGAATCAGGACCAGGCTAATTTGTTTTATCAGGAGCAATATGGCGTAGGGGCTGATGCTGCAAAAAAGCAAAACTTTGAAAAGGCGCGTCCTAACTATCATTTGAAATATGTAGGTAAGGTAGAAAGCCAGGGTGGTACTACCTCTTTCCTTGGTATCAAGGAGGATGAGCCAATTATGATGGTAAGAAAAGCTTGCCAGCGTGCCATTGATGAGAATGTGGTGGATTTGCAACGTAGTTATGAGGAATTTAGAACCAAGACTCCACTTTTGACAGCAGAACCTCTTACAGCTTATATTGGCAAAAAGGAAGGCGTAACAGCTAAGTCGAGATACGAAGTCCTTGAAGTTGTACTGTTGGAAAATGGTACTCATAAATATAAAAAGGTGGGAGAAATTCAGCCTATAGAGGGGCAAATTTGGGACAACCGATTTATGGCTACAGAGGAAGGTGCAGTTGGCAGTAACTTGAACTATACTACGTTCCGTGCCATCAGCGGTAAAAACTTTGCGAAAGGAATGTTGATAAGGGAAATTACGAATAAATAAATTATTTGGAAAATGAAAAGAATTTTGAGCTTGTTATGCCTAATGCTAATGTTGTCTCTTGTTGCATTTGCAAAGGGTAATGAGATGCCTCAGTATGATATAACTGGGGCTGGATCTGGCAATGAAGGCATGCTGTTGGTTAAGGTCTTCGTGTATTCCAAGAAGGTGACAGATCAGGACTTGAAGCGTGCTGCTGTTCATGGTGTTGTTTTTCGAGGATGTTCGGGAAATAATAGTGGGGCTAAGCAACCAGCGATGGCACCAGCAGAATCTGAAGCAAGCCATTCCGAATTTTGTAATGGATTCTTTGCTGCGCAGGGTGAATGTCAAAATTATGCTAGTATCATAGCTGGTTCTTATGAGCGTGTGAAGACATCCAAGGGAGTAAAGAGTGGCGCTATTGTTCAGGTAGACAAGAAGGCATTGCGCAAGGCTTTGGAAAAGGCTGGTGTAGTACGTTCTCTGTCTGCAGGTTTTTAACTTCTAATAAATATTGATGAATATGAGAATTATCAGTTTTATATTATTTGTATTGTTAGCATTGCCTTCTTTTGGTCAGTATCGTGATGTACGTATGCCAGAACAGCCTAAGGGCTCAAATTATCGTGATTATACTTCACAAGAACAGGGCTTTTGGTGTGCCGTAGAGACTGAAGGTGGTAGTAGCATCATGGAGCATAAAACTAATATGCAATATGTGAACCTAACCTTTACTGGTGGTTATCGCCTAAACGAGTTTTTGCGCTTAGGTGTAGGTTTTGGAGGCAGGATGTATGTTAATAATGCTAGTGTGAGAAATACCAATAGCAAGTTTGGAATACCAATCTTTGCCAATGTCCGTGGTAATTTCATATCAGCTCAGGATAGGGATGGCGTTCCTTTTTGGTCGCTCAATGTTGGTGGTATCACCAAAGAAGGTGCTTTCTTTAGCCCTACCATAGGTTATAGCTTTGGTGGACTTCGCAATAACTTTCAGGTTGGTGTTGCTTATACTTTGTCAAATCTCAAGGATAATGCCGGTGTAAAGCAAAACTATAACTATTTTGGCTTGAAACTTGGCTATGAATTTTAAATATTACGATTATGAAGAAAGTTATTTTGTGTATGCTTATGGTCTTTGCGACCTCAGTTTCTGTCATGGCGCAGAAGCAGGCGATCTACGACCGTTCTTCAATCAAGTGCATGGGGGTAGAATTGGATGGCTCCCAGACATTGAGAGTACTGGGTTATGGTCGTAATCGTTCTGATGCCAAGGAACAAGCCATGAAGAATGCCGTTTGGGCTGTAGTCTTTGATGGTATCCGTGAGGGAGTATCGGGATGCAATATGCGTCCGTTGGTGACAGAAGTGAATGCTCGTGAGCGATATGAGGACTATTTCAATGTGTTTTTTGCAGATGGAGGAGAGTATAAAAAATATGTTACTCTTAGAGATACCAAAAAACGTTCTGCTAATAAAAGCAAGGATAAGGTAGGCTATTCGTATGAGATGACCATTAGAGTGCTTCGCTCACAGCTCAAGGCGCGTTTAAAGGCTGATAATGTAATAGATAAAGATCACTTATAAAAAGAAAATATTATGAAGATAAGAAAAATGCTGATGATAGCCCTGCTGTTTTTTTCTTCTGTTGCTGTTTTTGGACAGGCGAAGAAACCTACCCTCATGGTAATGCCAAGTGATGCATGGTGTAACGAGCATGGGTATATGCAGACTTATGACAACCAGGGAACTCAGGAAAAAGTACCAGATTATAAGGCTGCTGTTTCTACGGATAAACAGTTGAATGCTGTTATTTCGAAAATCAACAATCTGATGGCTGATAGGGGATTTCCATTGAAAGATTTGCAGCAAACTTTGAAAACCCTCAATAATGATGCTGCTGAGGATGCGCTCTTGACCAGCAAGGCTGGAAATTCTGTGGCAGAGAGTCCTTTGGATAGGTTGCGCCGTCGTGCCAAACCGGACATCATCATGGAAATAGATTGGACGGAGAATAAGATGGGACCAAAAAGTTCTATTACATATAATCTTCGTGCCTTGGATGCTTATTCTGACAAACAAGTTGCTGGTGCTGAGGGTACGGGCAAGGGATCTTTTTCTGCCGAACTTCCAGTCTTGCTAGAAGAGGCAGTACAAGATCACATGGATGAATTTTGCGAGCGTTTGCAATCTCATTTTGAGGATATGATGCAGAATGGTAAAGAAATATCTCTTGTAATGAAAGTATTTGATAATGGCTCCGGCTTGGATTTCGAGAAAGAATATGGTGACTATGAACTCAATGAAGTTATCGATAATTGGCTTAGCGACAATTGTGTGAATCATCGTTTCAATAAGTCCGACGGAACAGAAACTACGCTTATTTACGACCAGGTGAGAATACCTTTGTATAAGGAGAATGGACAAGCTATGGATACCTATTCGTTTGCTCGCAATATGGCCCGTTTTTTCAAGACTGCTCCTTATAATATTCCAATCAAGACCGTAAATAAGGGCCTTGGTAAGTGTGAGTTGATATTTGGTGAAAAATAAAGGTTACAGGCAATGAGAAAGAATATATATAAGTGTTTGCTGACATCGGCTTTGCTCTTGTCGGCGCAGGGGATGTTGGCGCAAGATTGCAATATCCCGATGTCGGCGATTGTGGATGAGGGTTTTGCTCATGTTACCGCCGAGAGTGCTTCTGTTTTGCAGACACAGTTGGAACGTCTTATCACCCAGTCGAAATTGGATGTGGGATGGAAAAATGCAAACTTTGCCATTACGGCAAAGTTTGATCAGTTGGACAGATATATTGTAAGTAGTGCGCCTACCCAGATAGCCAATGTATTTGGGGTTACATTGTATCTTGTGGATGTTTACAACCAAAAGCTTTTTGCTTCTGTATATGTTGAGGTAAAGGGCGTGGGCTCTAATGAAACAAAGGCTTCGCTGAATGCGATACGTCAGTTGAATGCAGGGAATGGAAAAATCAATACTTTCCTTTCTGGTGCAAAGAAAAAGATTATAAGCTATTATGATTCGCAACTACCTTCTCTAATTAAGGAAGCACGTTCCAAGGCTTCCTTCAAAAATTATGAGGAGGCTCTTGCCATGTTGGCGGTGGTTCCTACCTGCTGCAATGGCTATGATTCTGCAATGAAGGAGGCTATGAGAATCTATGTTCTTTATCGGGATACCTATTTCTTGGCTCGGTTGAATGAGGCTAAGGCTCTTTGGAGTTCCAATCCTACTCAGGCTGGTAGCGTACCTGTGGTGGCAATCTTGTCTTCGGTCGATCCTGATGCCAAATGCTATAAAGAAGCGATGGCACTTCTGTCGCAGGTTGCTAAAGTCGTAAAGACCGATGTGGATTATGAGACAAAGAAGAAGTATGAGGATGCTGTTGAACTAGAAAAACTACGCATCCAAACTATTGGGGAAATCGGTAAGGCGTATGCTGCAAATAGACCTATGAACCTTATATTTTTAGGACATGGCGGTGCTATCGCCACTCAGTCTCCAGTAGCAGTTCCATAATTAGATTTGATACTTGATATTTTAATAATTGAATGATATTCGACCACAAAATACTTTTATGTGTTTTGTGGTCGAACTTGTTCCGCATTTGCAAAACGAAGCGGGCATGAGAGCGCCACCATCGTCATGGTAACGCATAATGAGCATGATGCCAAGATAGCCCATCGCACCATCCGGTTGTTTGATGGACAGATAGTGGATGAGTAAAATCTTGTCTTATGGGAGTAAAGGTACCATATATATAGGTAGGCAGAGCACATTGCCATCTTTTTTCAAGTCCTTGGTGTAAACTAAGTATTTGTGCCCTGTTCTAGAACTGTATTTCTCGGAAAACTGATCGAGTGAAGCATGAGACTTATAGCCAGAAGACTTTACTTCTATAGGACTTATCTTGCTCCCATCTGCCTGCAAAAAATCGATTTCGTAATATCCTTTGCCGTCATGCTTGGGTATGGTATGGTAATACAAGTCTTTGCCGGAAGTTCTGAGCATTTGAGCCACTACATTCTCATAGATGTACCCTAGATTGGTGTCTAATTTGTCGCTCAGCAATTTGTTGTAGATGATATTGTCTGTGAATTTCTTAGACTTATAAGCCAATGTGACGAAGAGTCCCGTATCTGAAGTATACATCTTATATCGTTGCAAATCTTTTGTAAGGGCTAAGTCAACATTGGGGTCGTTGGAGTGGTAGGCTATGTTTGCCACTCTGGATTCTTCCATCAGTTGGACAATGTCGATTATCCTGTCTTGCTTTTCTCCAGGGATGACAGTCGAGATAGTATATCGTGAGGCATTCTTGCTCAGTTGTGAAGGTATGGCGTCGAACATAGCGGTTGCTTTGCCCGACGTATCTATTTTTCTGAGGTCTTCTTCGTAAAGGGCGATGATGTCCCGCTTCACGGTGTCTACTGCGCTAAGGTCGTTGGTTTTGATGTATTTGTCTACGGCTTGTGGCATTCCACCGACCAGCATGTATAGTCTGAAGTCTCTCATCAGTTTACGGTGGATTGCTTCGCCGAGAGGTTGTTTTTTCTCAAGTACAGTTTTTAGCAGAGTAAATGAGACGTTGTCGCCCATGGCCCATCTGAACTCTTCGAAGTCCATTGGGTGCATGGTGATTCGTGTCTCCTCGCTAGGAATGATGATGTTTTGTACATTCTTGCGGATGGAGATGAGTGAGCCAGTCTCTATATAGTCGTATCGATGGTCTTTTACTAGATGCTTGATGGCTTGTCGTGCCTTAGGATTATTTTGCACTTCATCAAAGATAATGAGGGATTTGCGCTCCTTCAAACTGACGTTGTAGTTAAGCTGTAAACGTAGGAATATATAGTTCAGGTCAGATAGGTCATTGAATAGGTCGTTGATTTCGGTAGCTGTCTTCGAGAAATCCACCAATATATACGAAGAATATTCGTTTTTTGCGAATTCTTCTACGATGGTAGACTTGCCGATTCGTCTCGCTCCTTCTATTAATAGGGCGGTTTCTCCCTG
>JAJWAL010000055.1:0-6076 GCA_021618535.1 Segatella copri
GCTGTGGTACTCACCATCATCGTATTGGTGTTGAGTTTCGGAGGCAGGTTCATCATGAGTCATTTCTCGAAGAATAAAATATAAAACAAAAAGGTGTGTCAGAAGGAAATTATTCTCTTCAGGCACACCTTGTTTCATTTTCCATTGAATCGAACCCTATACCTTATTTCCCTCTTTTGGGAAAACCACGGTTGGCTTGAAGGTCTTAGCCTCCTCAAAGTCCATCAGGGCATAAGCGATGATGATAACGGTATCGCCCACCTGCACCTTGCGGGCTGCAGCACCATTCAGGCAGATACAACCGCTGCCACGCTTACCCTTGATAATATAGGTCTCCAAGCGCTCACCATTGTTGTTGTCTACAATCTGAACCTTCTCGCCTGCTATCAGATTAGCAGCGTCCATCAAGTCCTCATCGATGGTGATGCTACCCATATAATTCAGGTTAGCCTCAGTTACGGTCACACAATGGAGCTTACTCTTCAATACTTCTATCTGCATTGTTCTGTTATTACTTGATCTATTACGGATTAAACTTTATAAAGAAATCTATCGAGGAATTATCCCTTATACTTGATATGGTCGATGAGACGGATAGGAGTCTTACCGCAATAAACGGTGATGCAACCTACCACGTATGCACTATCCTCCCATGAAGAAACATCCTGCAGGCTGTCGCCATCCACAATCTGGAAATACTCTACCTCCAGACCCTCTACAGCATTGATGTCGGCAACCACCTTATCGTGAGTTTCCTGTACGGTATGAGTCTTGGCATACTCCACACTCTCCTTCAGGGCCTTATAGATGTTTGGCGCAATGGCACGCTCATCAGGAGCCAGCAAAGTATTACGGCTGCTCTTAGCCAAACCGTCCTCATCACGGACAATAGGGCACTCTACAATCTGCACATCGCTGTTGATGTACTTCACGAGCTGCTTGATGACAGCAATCTGCTGCCAATCCTTCTCACCGAAATAAGCACGAGTTGGTCGAACGATATAGAAAAGACGGCTCACTACCTGACATACACCATTGAAATGACCCGGGCGCTTGGCACCCTCCATCACGGTAGAAACAGGTGGAAACTCAAAGTGGCGTGTATCAGGTGTAGGATACATCTCCTTCACCGATGGTGCAAACACATAGTCAGCACCACAAGCCTCCAAGAGCTTGCAGTCAGCATCGAGGGTACGAGGATAGCGATCCAAGTCACCCTGATCATTAAACTGTGTAGGATTCAGGAACACAGAAACTACAGTCACGCCATTTTCCTTTACACTGCGCTTAACAAGAGAGGCGTGACCCTCATGCAGCGCACCCATAGTTGGCACAAGGCCGATTTCCTTTCCCTCCTTACGACACATGAAGAGTTCGTTCTGGAGGTCAACAATCTTATTGAATACTTTCATCGTCATAATCTGTTTTCGGGTGCAAAATAACAACTTTTTTCTCAAATGAGAAAGAAAAAACCTAAAAATATGCGAATTATTGCCGAAAATAATGAATTTCGGAGAAAAAATGCCCCTATTTGAAGTTTTTTTTGTACCTTTGCACGTAATTCGTAAGAATAAAATTTAAATTTTATGGCAAAAAAAGTATTATTTATCAATCAGGAGATCGACCCATACGTAGCCGAGTCTCACATGTCAATCATGGGACGCGAACTGCCTCAGAAGATGCAGGAAGCAGGTTTTGAGATCCGCACCTTCATGCCTAAGTGGGGCACCATCAACGAGCGTCGCGGACAATTGCACGAGGTCATTCGCCTGTCTGGTATGAACCTTATCATAGATGATACAGACCATCCGCTGATCATCAAGGTTGCATCTATACCAACAACACGACAGCAGATTTATTTCATCGATAATGACGACTATTTCAAGAGCCGCCAGATGGGCACCGATGAAAACGGAAAGGAATATGCCGACAACGGAGAAAGAGCTATCTTCTTTGCACGTGGCGTATTGGAAACCGTAAAGAAGCTCCGCTGGCAGCCTGATGTGATCGTCTGCCAGGGTTGGGCTAGCGCAGTAGTGCCTTTCTATGTAAAGACTGCCTACAGCGAAGAGCCTTCATTTGCAGAATCAAAGGTAATTACCGCTCTCTATACCAACGAACTCAAGGGTGAACTGGGTACCAACTTCAAACGTTGCGTTGCCTTCCGTGATGCCAAGTCTGAACTGCTCGACGGCTATCAGGACGACTTCAACTTCATTGAGCTCGGCAAACTCGCCATCGACTATAGCGACGGTGTGGTAGAAGGTGAAGAAGAAGCTACCCAGATTCTCTTTGATTATGCGAAGGAGAAGAACAAGCCTGTACTGACTTATCCGGGAGAAGATATCCAGGAGCCATACGCAGACTTCATCAACAAGGTTTGTCCTGACGCAGAATAAAATTCCGACAACAGAGACACATACATACAAGGATAATGAAAATTTTAAGACTCTTAACAGTATTAGTAATAGCAGCGCTTACTTTCGCTGCATGTGATGATACCACCGAGGGAATCGGTGGTAGCATCACTAATAAGATAGACAACATTAACATTTCTAACTCAGCGTTCAATGTTACCACAAAGTCTATAGTAGCAGATTCCGTATTGAGCCGCAACAACACGGGGCTCATCGGAAAGATGAAAGACCCGGAAACCGGCAACTATGTAAAGGGCGACTACATGACCCAGTTGAGCGTATTGCCTACTTTCTCTGTAGATACACTCGATTACATCAAGCAGGCAAACAAAGGTTCTATCGAAGCAGACTCATGCTACCTCCTGGTTTCATACAACGCCAGCTATGGTGATACCATCGCCCCAATGAAGGTGACAGCCTATGAGATGACAAAGCCGATGGCAGAAGATCAGGAGTATTACTCTAATTATGATGCCTTCGAGAAAGGCTGGGTAAACGAAAACAACCAGCATTGGAGCAGTAATTACAACTTGAGCAATACATCAGATGTCAAGAACTTCAAGATTTACTTGAATAAGAAGTACGAGAAAGATGGTAAGACATACAAGAACTATGGTTCTTACATCATGCAGACTTACGCAGAACATCCTGAGTACTTCAAGACCAACTACAAGTTCCTGCACAACGTCTGCCCTGGCTTCTATATCAAGAACGTAGGCGGTACGGGTAACATGGCTAAGATCTGGAATACAGAACTTATCTTCTACTGGACCCGCCACAAGACCATCAAGGCAAAGGACGGCGTTAAAGACAGTACAGCTGTAAGCATCGGATACAACCGTTTCGATGGTACAGAAGAGGTATTGCAGCTCAACAAGATTGAGAACAATACCGAGAACTTGGAGAAGTTGGCAAGTCAGGATCAGAAGAAATGTACTTATCTCAAGTCACCGGCAGGTATCTTCACCGAGGTTACCCTCCCTATCGAAGATATCATGAAGGGACATGAGAAGGATACGCTCAATACTGCATCCATCTCCTTCCCACGACTCAACAATGACAACGAAGACAACCCATACAACTTTGCTACACCAAGCACCATCCTGATGGTGCAGAAAGACAGTTTGCAGTCGTTCTTCGAAAAGAGCAAGTTGGCTGACAACCGTACTTCTTATACGGCAAGCTACAGCAGTACCGGCACCTACAAGAATGCCTATACATTCCAGAACATCGCCAACCTGGTTTCTGCCATGTATAAGAACAAGGGCAAGGGGGAAAACTGGAATAAAGTAGTGCTGGTTCCTGTAAACGTCATCACAACCACACAGGGCTATACTACCGTCATCTCCAAGATCAATCACGATATGTCACTCGCTTCTACCCGACTCATCGTGGGTACGGATGATCCTGACAAGGATTATACCACAGACAAGAAGACTGGTAAGAAGGTGGCATCTGGTCCGATCCGAATCAAGGTGATTTACAGTAAGTTTAAAGAAGAATAAGCATTCATAACGCAAAGTAAAAAAGGAAACGAAACATGGCAGATAATTTTTTGGAGCGTCATCGCGAAGAATACGAAATACGCAAGGCTGCATGGCTCAAGAAGAAGAAACTATTCATGAAGTCAGGCAAGAAACAGAAGCCCCAGACACAGATGCCACGTCCTGAAGACGAAGCGTTATAAACACGACAATATTCAGAATCCTGAGAAAGAGGGTGTATCATTAAACATTTGATTGTTTATGATACACCCTCTTACTTTTACCGAATAACCCCTAAAAGCCGCCGCATAAGTATAATAAAAGCCATTTAACGTAAAATAAAGCAAAATTAATTTGGAACTTACACAATTTTTTTATATCTTTGCAATGTGAACTTAAAGGATTTTATATTAAACAGACAAAAAGCAATAAAATAAAAATAATCAAGATATTAGTAGAGATACTGGTCTATGGGTTTAACTTTTCTAAGAACTTGCATTTAAGGATACAAGATATTTGCAGGAAACAAGTTACTTGCAATATATGAGATACTTGGTTTATGTTTATAGATAATGGAGAAATTACTCTCATAAAGAATTTGTTTTTAAGTTTAAACAAAAATGCTAAAGTTAGATGTTAGTAATATAAGTCCCCGTAGTGACCGTGAGGCTACTGCGGGGACGCTTTTTCAATTTATAGTATATAGAACAAAAAGGGCAAGACCAGAGATGGCCTTGCCCAATCTATTTTTATAAGTCTCTATCTATATTATAAGATTCTACCTGTGAATGAGAGCTTCAAAACAGGATAAACCTTCAAGTCTTTTACGAACTTAGAGAGATCATCCTCACCAGCATCTTCCAATGCCTTATTGATATCTATCTCATTACCATTCTGGTAAACCTTGAGCTTGCCCATGAACTGGCAACCCAACTCAAAGCGCATACCGATACGGTTCTTAGGAACCAGACGACCGAAACCTAAACCGAGGTATGGACGAACATTCTTGCAACGGATATCGCCCTGAAGGTTATAGTTCTCATCGAGTTCCAAGTTGTAACCACCCAAGTTAGCTGATAAAGCCTTACGGAACTGACTCTCCAAGTTTTGATTATCTTTCAAGTATCTATTAGAGAAGTCACGAAGTTCATCGCAAGAACCGGTAACCTCGGCAATCTTCTCACCACCAATTGACAAACCTGCAGCGATAAAGAACTTGCTGCCTCCACCGAAAGGATAGAGATTAGCCTTTACATTAAAGGTGGTACGGTCGAATGAACCTTCTGCATGAATGGTTGCCGCAGGTGGATAAGAAACACCAGGCACTTGTGGCAAAGAACTAGTATTAACATCTACATCCAAATCACCAGACAGTTTGAAAGATGGCATGATGTTAACACCTGCTTCAACCTCAAGGAAGTTAGTAACAGGAGCAGCCACACCAACACTAATACCCTCGGTACCTGCACCCACGTTAAGACCTACATGGTTAAAGATACCGCGCTTGTAATCGCTCTGTGCCATTACACTTCCTACACCAGCAAGCAGAATTACTGCCATCATCATTAATTTCTTCATAATCGTTCTGTTTATAAGTTAAATATTAAACCCTTTTTTACATATCGTTCGTAAATATGCTACAAATATAAACAAAAGTTACTAGACAAACAAATAATTATATAAAAGATTAAGACTCTTTAGTACTTTAGCATACTAAAGAGCCCTAATATATTATTAAAAACGCTAAATCAGACTACTGAACTTAATCTACTACCGTAAACTTGGCATATTTCAGCAGAAGCTGTTTGGTGCCAGAATGAACGAACTCAACCGTAGCCTTCGTATTCTCACCAGTACCTTCAATCTTCAATACAGTTCCCCGTCCAAAACGCTGATGTTCAATATTCATTCCCTCCTGCAAACCACAAGAAGAACTGCCAGCAGATGAAGCTGTAGAAGAAGAAACTGATGCTGCAGAAGATCCAGTACCGCGAGAAGCAGGATGAGAAGAATGCGTCTCCATGTAACGTTTAGCTGCATTCAGCGCTCTTACCGACTTGAAATTGCCTTCAGAGAGAGATGGCTTAGGATCTGCCACAAACTGCGATGCTACCGGTTTCGAATTCTGATACCTGCTACTGTATCTAGGCTGCTCAGCATCCTCCCACGGTCTGC
>JAJWAL010000055.1:6176-19135 GCA_021618535.1 Segatella copri
GAATTCTGATACCTGCTACTGTATCTAGGCTGCTCAGCATCCTCCCACGGTCTGCGAGGACGTTGCGCTCTCGCCCACTCCGGCTGGTCAGACATCGAATCAGCTCTGGAGCCAAACATCGAACCAGACCTTGAACCAAACCTTGATTCAGACATAGAGCCAAACAAGCTTCCAGCAGCCTCATCCTGGCAATCAATCAACTTGCCGTCAATCTCATCAATAAACCGACTCGGATTATCAAACTCCATCTTGCCATATCGCCAGCGGTTCTTGGCGTTCGTCAGGATACAATGTTTCTCAGCTCGCGTAATGGCAACGTAAAGTAATCTCCGTTCCTCCTCCAGTTCTCTGAGCGAAGCAGCAGAAAGCGGACTTGGGAAGATATTCTCTTCCAAACCAACCACGAAGACCGTAGGAAACTCCAGACCCTTGGCAGCATGAACCGTCATCAGAGAAACACGAGGTTCATCCTTATCACCATCGCTGTCAGCATCGGTCAGCAGCGCTACATCCTGCAGATAATCCTGCAGGAAGAGTTCATCAAACCTACCCTCTTCACGGCGTTCCTCTACAAAAGCCGACATACCGCTCAAGAATTCCTCCAGGTTCTCCTGACGTGCCAGATCATCGGCATCCTTGCCCGACATGATATCCTGACTGATACCGCTCTCCTTGATGATGGCATCACCCAATTCATAGACATCCGTAGTTTGAGCCCGTTCGATAAACGAAGAAATCAGCAATCTGAAGGTTTCCAGCTTGTTCATCGCACCCTTGTTTACAGCCAGTCCATACTGCTCAGGGGCACCGATTACCTCCCAGAAACTCACCTGGTTCTGATGGGCACAGTCAGCAATCTTCAGCACCGTAGTAGCCCCTATTCCTCGTGCCGGATAGTTGATGATACGCTTGATAGCCTCTTCATCATCCGGATTCGCCACCAGACGGAAATAGGCTATGATGTCCTTGATTTCCTTACGCTGGTAGAAACTCAGTCCGCCATAGATGCGATAAGGAATACCCTGCTTTCTGAACTCCTCCTCGAAGCTGCGGCTCTGGGCATTGGTACGATAGAGAATGGCAAAGTCATTATACTGGCAGCCATCCTCGCGCTTGATACGCTTCACGTCCTTCGCCACAATCGCCGCCTCTTCCTTGTCGCTGTAAGCAGGCTTATACTGAATCTTCTCACCCTTCGCATTCTCGCTGAACACATCCTTAGGAATCTGGTTGCGGTTGTGTTTAATCAGACTGTTAGCCGCCTCAACGATGGTCTGGGTAGAACGGTAGTTCTGTTCCAGTTTGAAGAGACGCGTGCCCTGAAACTGGCGCTGATAGTTGAGAATATTATCGATATTTGCACCACGGAAGCTATAGATACTCTGCGAATCATCACCCACGGCACAAACACGCAGCTTCTCCTGACAGAGTTGCATGACAATAGACATCTGAACGTGGTTGGTATCCTGATACTCATCCACCAGGACATAATCGAAGCGGGCGGCATATTTGTGGCGAATATCCTCATGCTCCCTGAAGAGCTGATAGGTAAGCGTCAGCAAATCATCGAAATCCATGGCATTGGCCTGCTTGCAGCGCTGCACGTAAGCCACGAAAATCTTACCTACCTCAGGCATCTGCGCCCGTTTGTTCTGCTCGAAGATAGCCGCATCGCTCTCATAGGCAGCAGCACTCATCAGGTTATTCTTCGCCATCGAAATCTTGGCATGGACGGCAGCAGGCTTATACTTCTTATCATCCAGTCCCATCTCCTTCACAATCGCCTTGATCAGCGAGCGCGAGTCACTTTCATCATAGATGGTAAAGTTGCTGTTGAAGCCGATATGCTCAGCCTCCGCTCTCAGGATTCGGGAGAAGATGCTGTGGAAAGTACCCATATAGAGATGCTGGGCGAGGTCATTTCCCACCAGTTTTCCGATACGTTCCTTCATCTCTCTTGCCGCCTTGTTGGTAAAGGTGAGCGCCATGATGCTCCAGGGTTTCATGCCCTGGCTCAGGAGATAAGCTATCTTATAAGTAAGCACACGCGTCTTACCCGAACCTGCACCGGCTATCACCAGCGAAGGTCCGTCAATATATTCTACCGCAGCACGCTGCGCTTCGTTCAAGTCTTTCAGTAAATCCATGAATCAATATTTGAGGCAAAAAACTATTTTAAGGTCACCCCTATCAACTATAAACTATAAACTATCAACTAAGTATTACTTCCCCCTATATCCTCCCACAGCCGTGCCCGGGTCGAAATCTTCGCCCTCACGAGGGAAGGTAGGGATAAATCTCATCTGATGTTCAATCTGTCGCTGGCGCTTCTTCATATAAGCGCTAGGATGCAGCGAACTGAATTTGCGCGGATTAGGAAGTGTAGCTGCTATCAGCGCACACTCGCCACGAAACAGATCTTTCGCTTTCTTGTCGAAATGATATTCTGCAACCGCATCCACACCATAGATACCCGGTCCCATCTCAATGCTGTTGAGATAAACCTCCATGATGCGCTGCTTGCTCCACATCATTTCGATGAGGAAGGTAAAGTAGACTTCAAATCCCTTGCGGGTCCATGAACGGCCAGGCCACAGGAAGACATTCTTAGCTGTCTGCTGACTGATGGTACTGGCTCCATGCACCTTTCCGCCACGGGCATTATTCTTCGCCGCACTCTCGATGGCATTGAAGTCGAAACCGTGATGCTTCAGGAATCTCGCATCTTCGCTCGCCATTACCGCCACTGGCATGTGAGGCGAAATCTTATCCATCGAAACCCAATGATGATGCAGGGTAATACTCTCTCCATCAGCTACTTGCTGGAAGCATCGGATAAACATCAGAGGAGTGACATATACAGGAATGAACCTATATGCCACTACAGCAAGAATGGTGGTACTGAAAAACAGCACCACCACCCATTTTACTATATTCTTGATTTTCTTCAAAATCATCTATTTAGTTTTTCCCTTCCGGGAGCATGAAACTTATTACTTCAATGTACCGTTGTTGGCTGCGTTAACCATAGCCTGGCTAGCATACATGTAAACCTCTACACGACGGTTCTGGGCGCAAGCAGCAGTAGTATTAACAACAGGGTTAGCAGAACCAAAACCCTGAACATTCTTTACCTGACGGCTGGTAACACCGCAAGAAGCGAGATAGTTGTAAACTGCCTCAGCACGCTTCTGGCTCAATGGCAAGTTGATACCATCATTACCTGTAGCATCGGTATAACCCTGGATAGAAACCTCGCAGTCGGTATTGTTCTTCAATACACCGGCAAACTGAGCCAAATCAGTCTTTGCGCTGCTGCTGAGAGTAGAACCGTTAGTTGGGAAGAGGATACCAGAAGCAAATGTTACCTTAACGGCAGACAAGCCATTGGCATCTGTTACAGTCTCAACCTGTGCATTCTTCACCCGTTCAGCCTCAGCCTTTACCTTATCCATGTGCTTTCCGATAAGGTTACCAGCACCTCCACCAACAGCTGCACCGATAGCAGCACCTACGAGAGCACCTGTACCACGATGGCTATTATTGAGCAATCCACCAACGATAGCACCCAGAGCTGCACCAGAACCGGCACCTACTGCTGTACCAGTCTTCTGATTGGTTCCACAACTTGAGAAAAGCAAGCACAAAGAGAGGCCTGCAACTGCAAAATTAGTCTTTTTCATTTTAAAATCTCCTATATTTATGTTATTTAATTGCAAAGATAACTCTTTTTTCTCCATAATGGAGAGTTTTCTAATATTTTTTTGTATTTTTGCATGCAAATTTAAGGGTATTTGTCGAAATAGAGCTAGGAAATCACCTATTTGGGGGTGGAAAATCCCTAAAAGTAGGATTTCAGACACCTGCAGACAGATGAACTGCCGTCAGCAGATGATGAAGGCTCATGCTTATACCTTAATATATAAGTAACAGAAGAAATAAAAAACAAAATAAATAGAATAAAGCAATATGGCTAAAGAACTCAAGAATTTAACCAAGCGCGCTGACAACTACAGTCAGTGGTACAATGATTTGGTAGTAAAGGCTGATCTCGCTGAGTTGTCACCAGTTCGTGGTTGTATGATTATCAAACCATACGGTTACGCTATCTGGGAGAAGATGCAGCAGCAGCTCGACAAGATGTTTAAGCAGACAGGTGTACAGAACGCATACTTTCCTCTCCTCATCCCGAAGAGTTTCTTCTCTCGTGAGGCTGAGCACGTGGCAGGTTTCGCCAAGGAGTGTGCCGTAGTTACCCACTACCGCCTCCGTTCTACAGAGGATGGCAAAGAGGTTGAGGTTGATCCTAACGCAAAGCTCGATGAGGAGCTCATCATCCGTCCTACTTCTGAGACCATCATCTGGAACACCTATAAGAACTGGATCCATTCATGGCGTGATCTCCCTATCCTCTGCAACCAGTGGTGTAACGTAATGCGTTGGGAGATGCGTACCCGTCCGTTCCTCCGTACTTCTGAGTTCCTCTGGCAGGAGGGTCATACCGCTCATGCCACTAAGGAAGAGGCTGAAGCAAAGGCTCAGGAGATGCTCAAGGTTTACGCTGATTTTGCAGAGAACTACATGGGTGTTCCTGTATTGCAGGGTGTGAAGAGTGAGACTGAGCGTTTCGCCGGTGCTCTCAACACTTATACCATCGAGGCAATGATGCAGGATGGCAAGGCTCTCCAGAGCGGTACTTCTCACTTCCTGGGTCAGAACTTCGCAAAGAGCTTCGATGTTACCTACTTGAACAAGGAGAACAAGCCTGAGTATGTATGGGCTACTTCATGGGGTGTTTCTACCCGACTGATGGGTGCCCTCATCATGGTTCACAGCGATGATAACGGTCTGGTATTGCCTCCAAAGCTGGCTCCTATCCAGGTGGTTATCGTTCCTATCAACAAGGGCGACGAGCAGTTGGCTCAGATTACTGCTAAGTTGCAGCCTGTCATCGACCAGCTCTGCGAGTTGGGCATCACCGTGAAGTATGATGACAACCCTGCAAAGCGTCCTGGCTTCAAGTTCGCTGACTATGAGTTGAAGGGTGTTCCTGTACGTCTGGCTATGGGTGGCCGTGACTTGGAGAACAACACCATCGAGATTATGCGCCGTGATACCTTGGAGAAGGAGAACGTAAGCTTCGACGGTATCGTTGAGCGCGTAAAGAATATGTTGGAAGACATCCAGAAGAATATCTTCGAGAAGGCTCGTGCTTACCGTGATGCTCACGTTTACGAGTGCGACAACTACGAAGAGTTCAAGGAGCGTGTGAAGAACGGTGGTTTCTTCCTCTGCCACTGGGACGGTACAGCCGAGACCGAGGCTAAGATCAAGGAGGAGACTCAGGCTACCATCCGCTGCGTACCTTTCGCTTACGAGCAGACTCCAGGTGTAGATATGGTAAGCGGCAAGCCAGCCGTAGCCCGTGTCATCATCGCAAGAAGTTATTAATCATCCCCGGTGTCGGGAGTTCATCCTGACACCATAAATATATTTAATATGAGGCAGTTGATACTATACATCCTTTTTCTGGTGTCCATGGTCTTCTCAGGCTATGGAGAGGTATCTGCTGCCTCTATTTCTTTTACTCCCGAGGATTCTTATACCGAAGATGCAAGCCATAAGAAAGATGGTTTGGCGAAGGTTGAGTATGACAAGAGCCAGCCTGAGGCACAGCTTGAAAACGCCTCACAGCTTGCTTACCGCATCTGTAGCAGCCGTCCGCAGCGCTTATTGCCAAGTGGCAACATGCACAACAGTCAGACTGCCAGTAGATTGCTTACAAATAGAATCCGTTATTTATCATCCCTTTTATCAGCTATAGAAGGTGGCATGGAGCCTTTCCGACAGGAAACTGCCCCAATCCACTTTGATGTCGCCAGCAAGTATTATGTCATTTGCCTGCGACGTCTGCTCTGTTAGTGCTTATTCTTTTCTCTTTTTAAAATTTCATATAGGTTTATCGCATCTTTTCTAAGATTTGCGATAAGACTGGTTACACCCCTATTCAAAACAAAAAACAGTTCAATATATATTATTTTTCAAGAATTAAGAATAAGCAAATAACAGTATAAAATTATGGCAAAGATTAATCATTTAGAGATGGGTGCTGATGTTTTGGCACTCCAGGATGTACAGGTAAAGAAAGGTTTCATGGGTTTGACTGTCAAGCTCATCTATCAACCTACCAACAGTGTGATTAAGATAAAAGAGAAGGAATATTCTGCAGAGGATGGAAGAAAGCTTGAGAACATCCTCAGTGCAGCCCCAAAGGATGTAGAAACAGCGATCAGCAACTTCCCTGTTTCTGCCATCAGCATGGGTAATATGAAGTTACAGGCTTGCATCTCTGACGACCACCAGTTTGTTGCCACACAGCTCCTTGCCTTCAAGGATTTCGGTTACAAGCCGGTTACAGAGATGAAGACCTATACAGGAAAGACAGCCGAAGCTTTCGCTCAGTTGTTTTAGTTATATCACAGTTTCGGGACAGGGGGACAGAACAATTCCTCTGTCCCTTTTTTATTTTATAGGTATAGGATGAAATCTTTATTTGAAAGAAGGCGGTTCATTCCCCTCTTCCCAATTACGGTAATGCTTAGGCGACAGACCGGTATGTTTCTTGAAGAAGGTTCCGAAGGCTGAGGCATTGGGAAAACTGAGTTCATTGGCTATCTGCTGTATCGTCTTCGTGGTGTTCTTCATCAGATAGATACTGCGACGGATCATCGCCTTGAAAAGCAACTGCTGGACCGTCTGACCGCAAACCGACTTGACCAGTACCGACAGATATTTCGGTGTAAGACAGAGTTCATCTGCATAGAAAGCCACACTACGCTCACGCATATAATTCTTCTCTATCAGCAGCACCAGCGACTCAAAGATGGCAATCTTCCGTTCCATCTCCTTGCCGGCAGCCTTGAACGATGCCGAGAAGATGCTGCACAACCGGTACGTAACAGCCATCAGCAACAGTTTCTGCTCATGCACACAATAGGCATCCAGTTCACCACTCTTCTCTTTTTCCAGCTCCAGTTTCCTCAGCATCAGGGCATAGGAAGTGAGCATATCCTCATAACCCGTCGTCCTGACATGACAGGGCTTGGGATAAATCGTAGCATAAAGACGCATGGTAACCACGGTATTGCCCAACATGTGACGAATCTGTTCAGCACGGTAAAAAAGAAGGGTATATTTAAGGTTCTTGCCCGTTTCCTGCACATGAAACATCACTCCTTTGGAGAGGAAAACGGTTTCACCCTCAGATGCAACAAAGGATGTTCCGTCTACACAGAAACGGAACATCCCCTGATGACAGATTACGATTCCGACATAGTCGGAGTAGAAAGGCTGCATCAACAGCTGAGGAAACTCATGAGCCTCGTATATGATGATATTATCAGTTATTTTCATGATGAATATGGGTCTGTTATCTTCAGATTTAACTGCGAAGATAACAAAAATATCCATTCATCAGATGAGCAGCCTGTATCTTTTATGATATTTTAGCACTCCCCTACCTTCTTCCCAGGGATTTCACATCTACATTCTTCAGCAGATACTCACGCGTCAGTTCCCTGATATTGCGCTTGCGCCAAGGGAGAACGAGCATCAGTCCGGCACATAGCAGACAGCCGTAGAAGGTCCAGCCGGCCATCTCCTTGATACTCACCAGCGTAGCCTGTACCTGTACCTTTCCCTTCGTACTCATGGCAGCCATATTCTGCGCCTCGGTTACACTCTTGCCCTGATATTGCATGCCTCTCACCGTCTGGTCGTAAGTCTTCGCCGTCTCTATGCTCGTGCGGTCGTAATCCTGGGCAAAGCGGGTTACATAATACTGCTGTCTGTGCTGAAGCACATTGGTATAGAGCGCAGAGCCGATGCAAGGGGCAATGACCATACGAACGGTAAGCATGATGCAAACCCAGGTTGACATGAAGCGGTAAGGCATGCGTTGGTTGGCTATCGTGGAGATGAGCGAATAGAGCAGCATCATTCCCGTAGAACGGATGATGATAGGCCATTTCATACGCTCATACATACCGTCGTTCTGTACCTCGAAATACATGTACAGCGCATAGGCTCCGATAAAGAGAAAACCCAGACAGTACATCCACTTCAGGTGAACATTCTTGGCTCGGGCGATGACGGCGAATATCAGTCCCACGGTGTAGCCCACCATCACCCAGTTGCCTAGCGTGGCGTTCTGCCAGTTGTCTATCTTCATGCTCACATTGGTGAACACGTTGACAAACATGGCACTCGAATTGCAGACCATCAGCAGGAAGAAGAGCAGGATGCCGTAGTTGATGACTCTGAGCTGGAACACCTCCGTGATGAAATAAGGTGAACGCCGCGTCTTCTCCAGATAGATGAACAGAGCGGTAAAGATAAGACAGACCACCGAAGAGAAACGGATGGTTGGATCATCAAACCAGTCGAGTGTCTTGCCGAAAACCATGACGTAAGCAAACGAACAGAGCATGATGCTGAACACCGTAACATTGCCAAACTTCGACATCGTTATCGGGAACTTAGGCATCGGATACTCATGATAAGGCATGGTGAAGAACACGATGATGATGCCTGCCAGCATGAATGCCATCATGAAATGATAAACATACTGCCACTCATAGGCATAGGCAAGCCATGCCGTTAGCCAGGTTCCCAACTGTCCGATAATCATGAAGAAGAGATAGATGACCGGCTGTGAAACCATCTTCTCCGAATCTACCGCATCCCATGCTTCCTCGGTAGTAGGCTCACATCCCGGCGTGATATTCCTCGTAGCCTCTATTCCGAAACCGTATCTGATGAGCACGAAGAGATGCGCCATCAGCAGCGTCTGACGGACAAAACCCATCAGCAGACTGCACAGTCCGAGTATAAACAGAGAGTCGGTCTGGGCACACACAAAACTGAGGATAAAGAGAATGGAGAAGCCCACGATACACATCATCTTCTCTCTACGGATGCACACCAGTTCATAGAAGAACGGCGAGAAAGCCGCCATTCCTATCGAGGTGCAGAAGCCCGCAAAGGCAATGTATTCCGACTGGATGCCGAGCCCGCTCATCATCTCTCCGCTGTTGGCAGAATAGACACCACTCATCGTAATCATCGGCACAAAGAGGATGATCATGAAGATGATGCCGAGCGGTTTGGGCACCCAATCATAAAACGGATAATTCTTATATTCTTCTTCCATATATTACTTCATTTCCATCTAGCTGTTTTTTACTTTCTCTGAGCCTTGACAACTACCATCATGCCGGCAGCAAGATGCTCATTATCCTCTTTGCTGAGGTTGTTGAAATCGATTCTTACAGGCACACGCTGCTGAATCTTGACAAAGTTGCCAGCCGAATTGTCGGTAGGTACCAGCGAATATTTCGAACCGGTAGCACCAGAAATGGCAGTCACCGTACCCTCAAACTCCTTGTTACTGATGGCATCTACGGTCATACGCACCTTCTGTCCTACATAGAGATTCTCTATCTGGGTTTCCTTATAGTTGGCAATCACCCATTTGTTGTTGGTTGGAATGATGTAGGTAATGGTGGTTCCTGCATTCACCATCTGTCCCTCCTCTATAGAGCGGCGACCCAGTTTACCATCACAAGGGGCCACAACCACACAGTAAGAGAGATTCAGCTTTGCCATCTCTACGGCAGCCTCGGCACGCTCGATGGAGGCAGCCACATTCTGCTTGCGGGTAGTTACCTCGTTTACTCCCTTATAGGCAGCAGCCTGCTGCTTCTTTACCCCTTCGAGTTTCTTCTTGGTGGCTGCATATTCCACCTCCAGCTGTTCGAGCTGGATAGGAGTAGCCGCCTTCTTTTCTACCAGGTTACGATAGCGTTCGCAGTCCTTGGCAAGTTTGGCAAGTCGTACATTTATTTCATCGATGGATGCCTGATAGATAGAAGCTGATGTCTCGGTGGTCTGCTCTGTAGCGTTGATGACATTGGCTCCTGCCTTGGCATCCTTGAGGGCTGCTTCAGCCTCCATCAGACGGATACGATACTCCCGGTCGTCGAGCACAAGGAGGGTATCTCCCTTGTGTACTTCCTGATGTTCTCTGAAGCATACCTTGGCGATATAGCCGGATGCACGGAGATTAACCGGTGAGATATATTGCTCTATCTGAGCATCATTGCTCGTTTCGTTAGAGTTATAATCGAGGAAGAGGCATACGATTTTCCAGAGTCCGAAAGCCAGAATAGCAACACCTATCAGACTGGCAACAATCTGTCTTACGCGCTGCTTCTTGAGTTTCTTCATGGTTTCTTCGTGAGATACCTGTGTAGCCTCTGCTGTTTCTACATTTTTATTTTCGTTCTGTTCCATAGTTTTATTGTAATTTGGAATCAGGGAATATGAAGTAAACTTTTTTACATCCCGTTTTCCTGTTTATATTTTATCTTATAATGATTTATTCTTCTCTGTTATTTAGCAACCGAAATCTGGTTGAGCTGTCCGGTCAACTTGAGCAGCGAGAGATTGGCAACCTTGTAGCGATAATAGGCTGTGAGATAATTGTTCATTGCCTCGCTCATGCGCATCTCGTCCTGCAGAACCGCTGTCATCGAAGCCACACCCTCCTTATACTGGTCGGCAGTTACGTTGTAAACATCCTGAGCCATGGTATAATTATCAAACTGCTTCTTGTAGTTGCGCTGACTGTTATTCACCTCGCTCACCGCATTCATATAGTTTGCCTGCAGTCCCTTCAGGGCATCCTCGTAACCGATGCGTGCATTCTCCTCCTCTATCTTCGCCTTTCTGATTTTAGAACGCTTTTCAAAACCATCGAATACAGGCACTCTCAGCTGGATGCCCAGACCATTGGAACCATACCAGTGGTTTGATTCGCCCGAATGAATCCAGTGATCTATCCTATCGGTAAAGGCAGAATACATCAGGTTTCCGGTCAGCGAGAGCGATGGCAGATAACCGTCCTTGGCTAGTTTGGTCTGCTTCTGGGTGAGCTGTTTCTTCTGTTCCAGCAACTGGAGTTCGTAGAGTCCCGTATTCAGTCCGTCGGCCTTCACCATCTCTATCTTTCCCGGGTCTACGGCAGTCACCTTCATCTCCTTCTCGGCAGGATAATCTATCACATACTTGAGCATGGTATATTGCTGTTCGAGCATGGCGATGGCATTATCGCGCTGCACGGTGAGGTTCTCGATATTGAGATTCACACGCTTCAGATCTACCTCCAGACTCATCTGGTTGTCATAGAATGCCTGGGTGATGTTTCTGAGTTCTATCAGTCGCTTGATATTGTCATCCGTCAGACGGATCTGCTCAGATGTGTTCTGCGCCATGTAATACATCTTGGCAGTCTGCACAATCAGGTCTTCACGCGCCTTCTCATAAGAGAGTTGGTTGAGTTTATCGGCAATCTTGGTGATGTCGATGGCGGTAAGAATCATCTGGTTATACAGCGGCATCTGCAGCTGCACTCCCGCCGAAGCATTATACTGCAGCGTCTTGGTTACATTATAAGGTTTGCCGTAAGCCGAGCCGTCGGTAACAGAGACAGGCGGCGTAAAATTGTCGTTGAGCTGAGCCACCGCATTGATCTGCGGATAGAGTTTAGCCTGATTTTCGCTGATAGCGTACTTTCCCTTAGCTATTTCGTTTCGGCTGCTTTGGAGCGACAGGTTGTTATCCACCGCCATCTGCAGGCACTGGCTGAGCGTAAGCGTCTCCTGTGCGCCAAGTGTATGGAAAGCTCCGAGCGCGAAACATAAAATGATTATTTTCTTCATTTCTTCTTAATGATTTCTATTGATTTACGTTTCATTCATTATCTGGGTGCAAAGGTACGGCTTTTCGGTGATAAAAGACTATTCACATCTTATCACAATATGTTCAAAATTTCCGAAAATAACAGGATATGGTTCAGTATCAGCCTCATCGGCCTACTGGCTTTCAGCTATGCGCTTCTCTAGAACCTTCTTCAGGTTATCAGCAGAACTCATTCCCAGCTTCTTTCTGATATTGGCCCGCTGGGTAGTGATGTTCGATTCCGACTTGTTGAGCAGCGTGCAAATCTCACTCAGCTTTCTGTTCTGCAGGATAAGGTAACAGATTTCCTGTTCAGAGGCACTCAACTCGGGAAAGACACGTTCTATGTTCTGTTTGCTCAATTCCCGGGTCTGGAGATATTGCATCACATTGTCTATGACATTCTTCTGCGAAGCCTCACCCAGAAGATCCAGCAAATGCGCAGTAAGTTTAACATCATGCCTTTCCTTCGCCAGAGCCACGTATGCCTTAATCTGCTTTTTGTTTATCTTCAGCACCTGTAGCAGTTCTTCCTCATCACGCTGCAACGTTCTGTTCGCATTGACAAGATACTCACCGTTTCTGGCAACAGCCAGACTCAGCACGCTGATAAAAAGCAATATGAGCATCATCATGAAGAAATAATCCATGAGCGATTCATCCCCCGTTACAATCACACTCAATATATAAACCCCAAAAGCTATTCCCACCAGCCAGCGTGTGAGACGCGCCTGATAAGCCGCCAGCGAGAAAAACATGTTGCCTGAAAGGATAAGCATATTGATGAGAATCACCATTCTGTTATCTTTCAGCGTAGGCATAAAGGCACTGTAGAGAATATCGGCTCCGATAAAGCACTGGGTGGCGATAGCGATACAAACGATAGCCCTCACCATTGGGATTTTCCCGAAGAGATAAGCCATGAAGGAGGATAACACGACAATCAGAAAAACGATGTTAGACACGGTAAAAAACGGATCAAAGGCTCCAGACAAGCCCAGGATATTTGACAGGATGCCCAAAGAGAGCATCACGGAGAAACACACAAGGATAGCTTGACGTTGGCGGTCCAAGTAATTAGATTCTCTCTTCAGGAAAGAGAACCCTAACTGATGTATCTTAGATTTCTTTGCGTTTTTTTCTTTCATATTCATAATGGA
>JAJWAL010000056.1:0-19120 GCA_021618535.1 Segatella copri
GTCTCTGGCGCTTCGACGTGCGCTTCGACGGACAGCAGGAAGGCACGGCGTATGCGATTGATGTCGACCCAGAGGATGGCGTGATAGAGTGGGTGATCACCTTGGAGGATATGCCAGGGGGAAATGTGTTTACACTCACAATGAATATAGAAAAGGAAAAGTAAGGAGAATTTACAGGCATTATTGTGCCCTTAAAAATAATATGATACCCTTTGCGATTTTCTTTTCTAATTGAGAGGGGTATCATGTGCATCACATGATATGGAACAAACAACATCAGCTACAAACAATATAACATTCAAGGACATATTGGCTCGTTTTAGAAACGAGTCCGTTACCGAACATGACAAGGGAGCCAAGTTTGAAAAATTAATCAAGCGTTGGTTCTTGACCGACCCTGAATATGCTAATGTCTTGGACAAAGTATGGCTATGGGAAGAATTCCCAGGCAAGGAAAGCATGGGTGGAGTAGATCTAGGAATAGACCTCGTGGCGAAGACCGACGAGGGTAAATTCTGGGCTATCCAGTGTAAGTGCTACCAGGATGATGCAGTCATCAGCAAGAAGATGGTAGATTCATTCATAGCGAATGCCAATCGTCAGTTTGTAGATGATGAAATGCATACAAATCGCTTCGATAAGTTGTTTTGGGTATCCACGACCTCTCATTGGGGTAAGAATGCGCAAGAAAGTATCAAACACCAAGCCATTCAATTTGTACCTATTTACACCAATCGTCTTCAAGAATCTTCTGTAAATTGGAAGGACCTTGTGGAAGGCAAGCTGGGTAAGGAGGCTTTGCTTGAAGGCAAGACGATGCGCCCTCACCAAATCGAGGCGTTGACAAAGGCTCACGAATACTTTAAAAATCATGACAGAGGCAAGATGATTATGGCGTGTGGTACTGGTAAGACATATACTTCTCTCAAAATCGTGGAGAACGAGACGAAGGGTAAGGGCTTGGTGCTGTATATGGTGCCAAGCATAGCCTTGTTGAGCCAAGGTCTCGAAAGCTGGGCAGAGGATTCGCAGTATAAGTTGAAACCTGTTTGTATCTGTTCTGATGCAAGAGCCTCGAAATATGCCGATGATGATGAGAACAATCTGCTGGATATGACTTTCCCTGCATCTACAGATGTTGATACCATCGTCAAGCGGCTGAAATTTTATCAAGACAAAGGCGATTTTATCGTTGTGTTCTCTACTTATCAGAGCATAGATGTCGTGTCAAAAGCGCAAGCAAAGCTATTGCATGAGACGGACGGCAAGTTTGGTAAGTTCGATTATATCGTATGCGACGAGGCGCACCGAACAACAGGCGCTAAATCGGAGAAAAAAAGCGAAAGCCACTTTACAAAAATACATGACAATGATATCATTCAGGGAGCCAAACGCCTCTATATGACTGCCACGCCTCGCTACTATAAGGACAGCGTGAAGAAAGATGCCGAAGAGAAGGATTTTATCCTTTGGAGCATGGACGATGAGAGTATTTATGGTAAGGAGTTTTACCGCATCGGATTTGGCAAGGCGGTGAGCCTTGGCTTGTTAACCGATTACAAGGTACTTGTCCTGACAGTCTCGGAAGATGAGTTGTCTGATGAATTGAAGGCTGGCATCAAGAAGGATACAGAGCTGAATGCGGATGATTATACCAAACTTGTTGGTTGCGTCAACGGACTTTCCAAGCGCATCAAGGGCGATAATGGGGCTACTATTCAGGAAGATCCATCAAAGATGCATCGTGCCGTAGTGTTCTGCTCTTCCATCAATCGTGGAAAGCGTAGCACAGGTGGCATCTGTTCAACCGAGTTTGCCGAGGAATTCCCTAAGATAGCAAAGCTTTACAAAAACGATGTGCAAGAAGAGGAAAAACAGCAAGTGGTAGATGTCGAGGTTCAGCATATTGACGGTACTATGAACGCTCAATTGCGTGCCGACAAACTAGAATGGTTGAAGGAAGAGACTGGGGATGATGATAAATGTCGTATCCTCTCCAATGTGCGCTGCCTTTCGGAAGGTGTGGATGTACCTGCGCTGGATGCCGTGATATTTGCCTCTGCTAGAGATAGTCAGGTGGATGTGGTTCAGAGTGTAGGTCGTGTGATGCGTAGCTTCCATGACAAGAAATTTGGTTACATCATCGTTCCTGTTGTCTTACCCCCAGGAGCCAATCCTGATGATATTTTGGGCAAAGAAAGCCACCGCTTCAACGTGGTTTGGGATATTCTGAATGCCCTCCGTGCGCATGATGACGAGTTCAACGCCACAGTCAACAAGATAAATCTTAATAAGAACAAACCTTCCAAGGTGGTGATAGGTACTATCCCTGGTCATACCTTTGCCATGCGCAATGACGGAGGTGTGAGCGGTCACGATGCTGATGGCGAGAACGTTAACACACAGCTCTCTCAGGAAGAGATAGCCAAGCAGTTGGAAATAAAGTTTGGACCTTTACAAGATGGTATCTATGCCAAGTTGGTTGAGAAGGTGGGCGACCGCCTTTATTGGGAAAAACTGGGCGAAGAAGGTAGGCGATATTGCACAGAAATTCATCTATCGTATCAACGAGTTGATAAAGAGCGGTAAGGCAGCCAAAGAGTTTGATGCATTCTTGAAGGGTTTGCAGCAGAATATCAATCCTAGTGTGGATGAGGAACAGGCTATCGAGATGATAGCTCAGCACATGATTACTCGCCCTGTTTTTGATGCTTTGTTTGAAAAATACCGTTTTGTGGAGAACAATGCGGTAAGCCGCTCTATGCAAAAAATGCTCGACCTTTTGGAGAAAGAAGAGCTGGATAGAGACACTGAGGCTCTTTCCAACTTCTATGAGGATGTACGCAAGAATGTGAACGACATTGATAACTTGGAAGGTAAGCAGAGTATTATCAAAACGCTCTATGAAAAGTTCTTCAAGGGTGCTTTTCCGAAGACCGTGGAGAAGTTGGGTATTGTCTATACGCCAGTGGAGTGTGTGGACTTTATCATTCGTTCGGTGAACGACATCTTGAAGTCCGACTTTGGTTGTACCTTGTCGGATGAAAACGTCAATATCCTCGACCCATTCGTGGGTACAGGTACGTTTATTACTCGTTTGCTTCAGAGTGGACTCATCAAGTCTGAGGACTTGGAGCGCAAATACAGACAGGAGATTTTCTGCAATGAAATCGTATTGTTGGCATACTATATAGCGGATGTCAACATCGAAAGTGTATTCCATGAATTGATGAATCGTGAGAAGTATCTTTCTTACGATGGTATCTGTCTGACGGATACCTTCCAGATATCTGAGCATGAGGAGGGGAAGATAGATAATTCTTGGTTCCCAGAGAACTCGGCTAATGTTGATAAATTGAAGAAATTACCAATACAGGTGATTATTGGCAATCCGCCGTATAATGCTAAACAAAAAAATGCAAATGACAATTCGCAAAGCCAAAAGTATGAGCATTTGGATGCAAGAGTAGCAGAAACCTATTCTATTCATACGAATTCGACAAATAAAAATAGTGTATACGATAGTTGCATTAAAGCGTTTAGATGGGCTTCGGATAAAATTCTTTCTAATAATGAAGGCGGTGTATTGGCCTTTATCACAAATGGGAAATGGATAGACGACACAGCACGAGAAGGATTTAGAAAAAGTATAGAAAAGGAATTTTCGAAGATTTATGTATTGAATCTTCGTGGTAACCAATATACTGGTGGTGAACTGTCACGTAGAGAGGGTGGTAAAATCTTCGGTTCAGGTTCTCGTACCCCTATATCTATTACTATTTTGGTAAAGAAGCCTAATCAAGTTCAAGATACTAAAGCCGCCATTTATTATCATGATATTGGCGATTACTTATCAAGAGAGCAAAAATTGGCTCTTGTTAGGAAATTCAAAAGCGTAGATAGTAAGGCCTTGAAATGGCAGCTAATTCACCCGAACGAGAAGGGTGATTGGCTAAATCAACGTGATGGGTCGTTTGATGAATTTATAGGAATGACACCAGAGAGAAAGTTTAAAACTTCTTCCCAATCTTGGTTTATTCTAAATTCAAGAGGCAATGAAACGGGAAGAGACACGTGGGTTTACAATTATTCTCAAAAGGCATTAAATAATCATATAAATATTATAGTCAACGAGTATAATAAAAATGTCGGCTGCAAAAGTAAAGACGAGTTGAATTATGATGAAACAAAGGTTAGTTGGACTAGCTCTCTTATTTCTAAAGTCTTAAAAGGACAAAGTATACATAATGAGAATATATTTGCGGATGCAGTTTATAGACCATTCTGTAAGATGAGAACATACAGAGGTGAAGACTTGATTCACAGATATGGCCAGTTTAGAGAGATTTTCCCAACACCAGATAGTAAGAATGTGGTGATATGTGTTAGTGGAATAGGTGGCACAAAGGAAAGTTCAACCTTTGTTACAAATCATATCCCTGACTTAAATATCTTGGATGCAGGAACGCAGTGTTTCCCTCTTTATTGGTACGAGAAGAAGGAATCTCTCCAACTCTCCCTCTTCGATGAAGAGCCACAAGCCGAATACGTCCGCAGAGATGGCATCAGTAACTGGATATTAAACGAGGTACGCAGCCGCTTGAAAATCAAGAGCATCGACAAGGAAATGATATTCTATTATATCTATGGCTTCTTGCACTCGCCAGAGTATCGCAGTACTTTTGAGGCAGACCTGAAGAAGAGCCTTCCACGTATCCCTATCATCGAAGACGTGGATGCCTTCAATGATTTCTATCAGGCTGGCAAAGCACTCGCCAAGTTGCATCTCGGCTACGAGAATGTACCTGCCTACGAAGGTTTGGAGATAGAAGATACCTATCGGGGCAAGGATGCATACGAGCACTATGCGGTAAGTCCGAAGATGAAGTTCCCGAAGAAAGACCTTAAGGATACCATCATCTACAATGACTATATCATCATCCGTCACATCCCTGCTGAGGCATACGACTACATCGTGAATGGCAAGTCGGCTATCGAATGGTTGATGGAGCGCTACGCTATTACCATCGACAAGAAGAGCGGTATCAAGAATAATCCTAACGACTGGTCGAGAGAGCATGACAATCCAAGGTATATCTTCGACTTGGTATGTTCCATCGTCAACGTGAGCGTGAAGACCATGGAGATAGTTGGTAAGTTGCCAAAACTGTCCTTCAATGGAGCGGAGGTAAGCATCGACATTGCTGGCAGAATGAGCGAAGTCTCGGATTTTGCCAAGAAGGAAATGAGCATCGTTACCGAAGACAATACGCTTCATCTGCAAGTAAAGCAAGAAGAGTTTTATCGCATCGTGGTGGAAGAAGCAGCATCCTTGGTTCGGCCAATCACGGAGAGTACCGCCCCTCGCTATCTGGCAGTGAATGCTCAAGGTGTTCCGCTCTACAACATGCAGAATGTGAAAGAAGGCGTGCGCTACTATCTGAACGACTATAATGCTGGCAAGTTTCCATACGCATTGAGAGAATATCGCTATCTCAAACTGGTAAATGGCAATGCTACAGTGCTCATAGCCATTCGCAGAATCAATCTCGAAGCCGAGAACGTGAAAGGCAATATCGCTCACTGGAACGTGGAATTTAGCCTGGGAGAAATATTGAAAGTTGAAAACTATATTATAAAATAAAACGGAAGAAGATATGAAAAAGGTACTTTTATTTATGTTGATGTGTGTACTAAGTTTACATGCATATTCACAGTCAAAGGACTATTATTATCAGCATGGTGGTCTTTTGTATCATTTGTCGTTTTACACGGATAAGGAAAATGACTACGTGGCAGATGCTTTCTGTCTTAATATGTTCTATAAGTTTGGTTACAAAGGAAAAGATTCTAGAGGGCAACTACGTTTCCAGTCATTCACATATGTTGCAGAACAAAAAATGGTTCAGACCTTTTATTCGCCACTCCCAATTCCACAAATGACAGGTCGTGTAATAAAAAGCTATACAAGTAATGTTATGCTTATATCTTCTGATTACTCCACAATGATTCTAAATGGTATGGGATATGTCAGAATCAGCAAAGAAAAATATCAGAAGATAGTCAACGGTGTAAGTAGTGGCTCTTATAACTCTACAAGTTCATATTCCACTCAAAATAATAGCAGTTCTAAATATGACACGGAGAACAGGTCGTCCTATAAATCAGAATGGAAAACTTGCACTGATTGTGGTGGTACTGGCGACTGTAAGGTTTGTCATGGATATGGAAAATCCATATATGATGCCTATTATACGGGTAATGGTAAATTCGTCTCTGAATGTTGGTATTGTGGCGGTCGTAAAGATTGTCCTACCTGTCATAGACGTAAAAGAATCAGAATAAGATAACCTAAAAATATGCCCTTTAGCAGAGAGTTAGTTCCAGCCAACAGGGGCTAACTAATTTTACAATTATGGAGAATAATAATAGAACTAACTTTGAGCTCTTCGCAACTTTATGCTCTAGTGAGCCGGAAGAAGAAATAAGGGAAAGATTCAAAGAAATCATAGCAGATGCGAGAGATTTAGAGATAGAGATTCCTCTGGGAGCTGTTGAACGGATCATGGAGGTTTGTCGTCAAATAAAAGACCTAGCTGAATTAGATAATGAACCAGTTTCTAATGTAGCGTATTCATACGAATTGGAAGATGAAGGGAAGTTCTGCCATGATGATTTACAAATTGAGCCCCCTTCTCCTGTGGATACCCCTTCTCCTGTGGATATAAGCGGACACATGCACTTACTGGTAGATGTTGCCATGCAGGAAAGAGATTATCATAACGTGCTCGTAGTTCGTAACTTCTTGGAGACCTTTAACAGAATAGACAATCATTTGGTTGAAGCTGAACTTCCTAGGCTTGATGCCTATATCGCCACTCTGGATGGCTATTATGAATACCTGGAGCAAAGGAATAGAAAACCATTGAAAAATGGTACCAGAATCGGCCGAAAAAAAGAATACCTTTTTGTGTCTGATGAAGCATCTTCTTTAAAAGATGAAGAGACGACCGCCGAGCAAGCCTCTTTATTTATAGAATTTCTCACCCTAAATGGCCTAGATTCTATGTCTACCAGTGCGAGCAAGTCTTCACCAATGAATATCGCAATATTTGCGTTTATCAGATATTGGAGAAGAAGGGGTATCTTGGCACCGCAGCATATCGTCAGTGCCAATGCCATTTATCGATTTCTTACTGAGGATTGCCATATACGAAAAGAAGTTACGATAAAATCGTTCAACAATGTCTTCAATCATTGTGAGGACATAAAAAATCAAGAAATGGATGATAAAGTGGCTGATTTCTTTGCCCATAGATGATTTTTTTTATGGGATAAATATTAATCCTATTTTTCCTATTTTTCCCAAAGGTGTTTTTGCCTTATCTTTGCACCCGTAATCAGACAAGTAAAGTCTGGTTGCGGGCATTATTCATCTTTTAAACAAGTTGTTACGATTATGAAACAAGCAGCAAAGAAGCAGCTCCTCAACGCCCAGAAGGTGGACGGAGCCATCATCAGTGAAGAAAACGGTATCATCGCCTTCCGCAAGGCACCATGGAATGATACCGAGGTTATCTGCGAACAGCCTAAGGTGATACCGGGCAGAATGGTATGCTCTGGCGAGAAGGGAGGCGATGAGTTCGACTTCAAGCCTTATGAACGTACGGGCGAGAAGCTTTTCGAGGAAATCTTCAAGACCAAGCATGCCGTGGTGCGCACCACCAAGCGCACGGTGCAGGTAAACTATACCTTCAGCCGTGACCTGGACAAGCAGGACATGCTGCGCTACCTCAAGGTAGAGCACAAGGAACTGATTGCCGGATTTAAGGAGAATGTTGAATGTTGAGTGTTGAATGTTGAATTAGGCTAGCGCCTTTGCGACCGTTAGGCAATTCAACATTCAACATTAAATTCAACATTCAACATTCAACACTCAACATTCAACACTCAACATTCAAAAAAATGGAACATATTATAGCATATAATCCGTACAAGAATGGCAATAAGGGGAGCGTAAGCTCCCAGCCACTCTCGGTCTATGACAAGACCATCGCTTATCCCTGGATGGCAGAACTGGTAGCTGCCATCCGTGGGGGTAACGATGAACTGAAGAAGCAGCTGCCCTTCCGCTGCGCTCACTACTACCAGTTCCGAGACAACAGACGCTCGCAGAAGAACGCCGTGCCCGAAAGCTTCCTCTTCCAAACCACCATCGACGTGGACGACAAGGAATATGTGGATAAGGCGATAGAGAAGGCACGGGAGCTGAACTGTAGTGACACCATCTGGAACGGAGCCCTGCTGCACCTGGAGTACTCAGCCCGCAAGAAGCTGCACATAGACATCCGCATGCCCGTCGGCATGACTATCGAGGAAACGCAGCGAGCCTATTGCGAGGCGCTGGGCGTACCCTACGACGAGAGCTGTATCACGCCGGAACGCATGCTCTTCATCACCGACAAGGCGTCGGAAATCTATCGCTCGCCCCATTGGTACGAGGTGCTGCCACAGGAAGAGCTGAAAAAGCGCAGACAAGCCTACCTGGACCGTGGACTTACCATCGATGGAAGAGGTGTGGCTGTTTCTGCTATTCAGCCTGCCCAACCTTGTGATAGCAATGCTGCTCATGCTGCTCATCTCAGCCCTGCTGGAGCTCATCAGGATGCTGACACTGTGGCAACCGGCAAGAACCTAGCAGCCTTCGACCTCTTCCGCAATGCGGCAGGTCTGAAGGACGTAGACATCAACACCCCAGGCTCCCGCCACTCATCGCTCCTGGCAATTATGAGCGCAGGCGCATCGAGAGTGATGCCTGAAGAGGAACTGAAGGCGGTGGTGGCGCAGAAGATGCCTGCCTTCTCGCAGGAACGTGACTGCCAACAGCTCATCCACGACTTCTATGCGAAATATGGTGACAGTTCGAAGCCGATGTCGCAAGCCGTGATCCGCATCAATGCCCAGGCAGAGAAGTCATCCCAGAAGGATGCCGTGACATTCAAATCCGCAAGTTCTGTGGGTTCCGAAAGTGGCACGGATTCCAATGCAGAAGATGATAAATTAACTCCGCCTCCGATGCCCGAACATCTTCCCAAACTCGTGGAGCTGCTGCTATCAAAGACACCGGACGTATACAAGCCAGCCGTGGCACACGCCATCTTCCCGCCACTTGCTACACACCTCTGCAAGACCACCTTCAAGTATATCGACAACGTGGAGCACGAGGCTACCCTGATGTGCTGTCTGCTGGCGGGCACGGGTGCAGGCAAGAACTGTGTGCAGATGCCTATCAACATGATTATGGAGGACATCAGACAGCGCGACCGTGAGAACCTGCAACGGGAGAAGGAATGGAAAGAAGAGGTGACACGCAAGGGTGCCAACAAGGATAAGCGCAAGCGTCCGGAAAACCTCATCATACAGGAGATAGACGCCGATATGACCAACCCGGCATTCGTGATGCGCACGGCTGAGGCTCAGGAACATTTCCTCTATACAACGCTCAACGAGATAGACCAGTTCGACGCCCTCAAGGGGCAAGGCAACCAGCAGTTCAAGATTATGTGCCTTGCTTTTGATCCCGGGAACTCATACGGTCAGACCCGCGTGGGCACATCGAGTATCACCGAGCGCATCACCATCCGGTTCAACTGGAATGCATCGACCACCGTCCAGCTGGGGCAGCGATATTTCTCCAAGGTGCTCACCGACGGACCTATCAGCCGCATCAACTTCTGTACCATCCCGGAGCGGGAAATCGGTGCCGAAATGCCAGTATACGGCGAATACGACGATGCCTTCAGAGAGGCGCTCAGACCGTACATAGAGAATCTGTGCAAGGCGTCGGGTAGGATAGACTGCGCTGAGGCTTCTGCCCTGGCAGAAAAGTTGAAGGATGAGAACGCCGACTTTTCGCGCATGTCGCAAAACAGGGTGTTCGAGAATCTCTCCTTCCGTGGCAACGTTATTGCCTTTCTCAAGGCTTGCGTGCTATACGTGGCAAACGGCTGCAAATGGGAACCCGAAATAGAAGAGTTCATCAGATGGAGCGAGAGTTACGACCTGTGGTGCAAGATGATTTTCTTTGGTGCAAGCATAGCCAAGGCTAATGAGGTAGGAGAGAAATCGAGCAAGCGAGGACCTGCCAACCTGCTGCAGCAATTGCCTGACACCTTCACTTATGCACAGGCTGAAATGGTACGTCTGCATAACGACTTCGGAAAGAAGGGTACGGCGACGATGCTGAGAAACTGGGTGAACCGCCATTATATCGAGAAAATTCCTCCGAAGGGAGTAAATGCCGACGGAGCTGACGGAAAGCAGGGCGGAAAGGTGTTCAGTATTCAGTTATTCAGTTTTAAGAAGCTATTATTCCGTTCTGACGGACTCGACCTGAGATGTTTTAACGCAAAATAGTTTAACACTTAACATTCAAGCAAATGGAAATCGTATTAAAGCGTATAGCTAAAAAAGGAACTTATACCATCGGCAGACTCTATCTGCTGACCGATGCAAGTGTAATTCGTAACTCGCTGCCCGGCAAGAAGAAAGACGACAAGTGTACATTGATTCATACCTTTGACAGCCAGCTGCTGTCCAAGGATACATATCTCTGTGATACCATGGAGCCTACATGGCGTAATCTGTTGGGTATCAAGCTAAAGCCAGAGAAAGTGGATGCCCGCTATAGCCGCAAGAGCGGCGTGAAGGCTCGTAAGGTACCTGGTCATACTGCCATTCCTGAGGGATCATATCCCGTGGTCATATCGTATTCTCCAAGATTCAAGCGTTGGTTGCCATTGCTGGTGGGTGTGCCGAATTTCGAGGGCATCCGCATCCATGCAGGAAATTATCCTGACGACACACAAGGCTGTATCCTCGTTGGGGAGAACAAGTTCGAGGGCATGGTGGTGAACTCCCGTATCTGGCTGCAGCGGCTCATCAACACCATGACAGCGGCGCGCGACCGAGACGAAAGTATCTGGATAACCATCCTATAGACAAACAGCATCCCTGCATAAGGGATGCTGCTAATCTGTTTTTAATTATTTTCTGACTGAAAACGTTCTTAAAGCTTTGACCAGTCGATGCTGCGGATAAATGCCAAGGTTGAAACCCAATCGCAGTCGAGGCAGAATGGAGTAGGAACATCCGGGGTGTTGTAATAAGCCAGGGTAAACTCTGTATCTTCATCCTTAAATGCCTTGTGGTCGATGGTTGCCTGCTTGAAAAACTGGGTTACGAGTGGCTTGTTCTTGTTTGAAGCCTCCTTCAGTCGCCTCTGATAGAGCGTAATATAAACGCTCATGGCGTAGGCCTGCTCGTTGAGATAGCGAACCTTGATGTTCAAGGTGTCCTTGCTCAGATTCTTGTCGAGCATTACATACGGTGGCAGAATCTTGCTGCGCATGTAGGTCATTGCGTCAAACTTGAAGAGGGCTGTACGGCGCTCGTCCATGCTCTTCGTGGTGTCGTTGATGATTGCATCAGAAGTGCGGAGCACCTCGTTTAATACATCCTGGGCGCTTGCCTTAGCTATGCTGAGGGTGAGCGCAAATAATAATATTATGTATTTCATCTTTCTGAAATTATTAATTATCAATTCTTTTTAATCGTTGGTGTGGCGCATGAGGAAGATGCTGTGGTCGATGCACGCTGGCAATTCTTCCTTATAATGCGTTACCATAATCATGGTTTTGTTCTGGCGGCGACAGAAGGCTTCGATGACGTCTTTTACAAGACGGCGGTTGCGGTTGTCGAGTCCGTGGAGCGGCTCATCGAGAATCAGCAGTTCCGGATCCTTGACAAAGGCTCGTGCCAAGAGAACGAGGCGCTGTTCGCCGCTGGAAAGCTTCAGGAAACCACGGTCTTCAAGACCTTCCAGTCCGAAGACTTTCATCCAGAAGCGGCACTTGTCCATATCTTCTTCCTTCGGCTTTACATAGAGACCTACGGAATCCATCAGGCCGCTTGCCACGATGCGGATGGCTGGCAGGTCGCGCTGGTAAGAGCGGTGAAGCTCAGGCGATACGTAGCCGATGTGTTTCTTGATGTCCCAGATGCTTTCGCCGCTGCCTCGAGGATTGTCGAAGAGGGTGATGTCGCAGGCGTAACTCTGCGGATTATCGGCACAAACCAGACTGAGAAGCGTACTCTTTCCTGCTCCGTTCTGTCCGCTCAAAGCCCATCGCTCGCCGTTCATCACGGTCCAGTCGAGGTCTTTGAGGATGATTCGCTCGCCATACTGTATGCGCACCTTGTTCATCTTCACCACTTCCTGGGTGTGATATTCGCGGTCGCTGTAAGGCTGGTCTACGATGGCCTGTTCCAGCTCCGGGCTCAGCACATGGGCAGGCACGGATTCTCTGCCGGCAAGATATTCGGCGAGGGTTACCTTAGGCAGAACCTTCATGTCCTTCACTTCTACCACGTGGGTGATGAAATCAGGAATATCATCGCTCTTGCTCAGTACGAGGATAATCTGCAGGGCTCGCTCAGAAGAGAGGGTCTTGAGCAGTTCCTTGAGCTGGTCGCGGGTTTCAGCATCGAGTCCGATAAACGGATTGTCCATGATGAGCACGCGAGGCTCAGAGAAGAGGGTAGAGGCAAGTTTGAACTTGCGGAGCTCGCCACTTGAGAGCAGGATGGTGTATTTGTCCATCAGGTGCTGCATGTGGAAGAGTTCGTAGATATGCTGCTGCAGGGCTCTGCGCTCCGGTGTGTCTTCACCGGCCATCTGGTAGGCTTCTTCCAGCTTGTCCTTTACGACAGGCGTGTTCTCGTCTATCTCGAGCTGGTTCCAGCGCTGCTGCAGGAAATAAGTGCGGTCGTTATCGCCTCCGTAGGAGTCGCGGAAGGTAATATACTTGATGTTGTCGCTCACCATTGTTTTCTGACTAGGTGAAAAATCGTAATCAGGGTCGTGCATCAGGAGTGGATGGCGACCTACGATGATGTCGACAAACATTGATTTTCCTCCACCGTTCGGACCTACGATAGCGATGTGTTCACCATCGCACGCCTCGAAGTTTACGGGTTCCGCCATACGCCATTCAGGCATACGGGTAACACCATTTTTAATGCTAATAATCTTTTGCATCTCTCTTATTTTTTTATTCTACTCTGATTCTTTGTTGCAAAGTCTTTCCAGCTGCTGTAGTGCTTGGCGTCGGTCTCCGGGCGGTTCATCTGCAGAAAGTGGCAGTAGGCTGCCCCCAGTGCATCGGTAGCGTCCATGAACTTCGGCATTTCGTCTTGCTGAATATGGAGCAGTCGCTGCAGCATTCCCGCCACCTGTTCCTTCGAAGCCTGTCCCTGTCCTGTAATGGCCATCTTGATTTTGAGCGGCGCATATTCGTGGATAGGAACGCTGTGATGAATGGCGGCTGCGATGGCTACTCCCTGTGCTCTGCCCAGCTTGAGCATCGACTGCACGTTCTTGCCGAAGAAGGGGGCTTCGATGGCCATCTCATCGGGCAGATAGCTGTCGATGATGCCGGTTACGCGGTCGAAGATCTTGCCCAGCCGGAGATAGGGATCGCTCTCTTTGCGCATGTCGATGACGCCCATCACCACCAGTTCTGCCTTGTTGCCGATGATGCGGATTACGCCATAGCCCATCACGTTGGTTCCTGGGTCAATGCCGAGAATGATCTTCTCTGTATTCGATTTCTTGATCATCGCTGATAAATCTCCTGACTTTTTTAGAATGCTGTTTTAACGATCCATATATGGATTGTGAGCGAGCTCTTCGCCTATGCTGGTGTATTCGCCATGACCCGGGAGAACCTGGGTTTCGTCAGGCAACTGACCGAGATGGCGCAGACTGTTGATGATGCGGAACATGCTGCCTCCAGGGAAATCGGTTCTGCCGATAGAGCTGTGGAAGAGGGTGTCGCCGGTGAAGGCTACGTGCTCTGCCTCGCAATAGAAGGTGACGGAACCGCTGCTGTGGCCCGGAGTGGCGATGACCTGGAACTCGTGGTTGCCGAACTTGATGACCTCTTCATCTTCGAAGAATCTGCCAATAGGCGGAAACTGGTAATCGAGTTGCATCTGATAGAAGGTTTCTGCCTGCTTGGCGAGTCCCTTCATCAGGTTTTCATCAGCTGCCGATACTTCCGGTTTCAGTCCGAACTCCTGATAGATGGTGTTGTTGCCGAAGTTATGGTCAAGATGGCCATGGGTTACGAGCAGGTGAACGGGCTTGAGCTGGTTCTCCTTAATATATTGTGTAATAGCCGTGCGCTCTTCCGGATAGAAGGCGCCGCAATCGATGATGACGCATTCCTTGGTCTCATCGCTCACCACGTAGCAGTTTTCCTGCAACATGTTTACTTGAAATCTTTCTATATGTAACATTTCTTACTTTGAACTTTATGATTACTTTTCACTCTTCACTCTTCTAAGCCGGAACGTAAACCAGTTGCTTGTCCTGACTGAACCATTCTTCATCGAAGAAAGTGCTGAGCGGAGTGATTTCTGAAATCTTGAAGTATTGCTTGAGCTCTTCTTTCAGATTGCCGCCTTTCAGACACAGAAGTCCGTTAGGCAGAGCGTTTTGTCCCTTCTGCTTAAAGTTTTTCTTGATAATCTTCATCAGGTCAGGAAGCTGCATTACCGCACGGCTTACCACGAAATCGTACTTGCCTTTTTCGTCTTCTCCGCGCAGATGTTCAGCCTTGAGATTCTGCAGATTGATAGCCGTAGCCACCTCGTTGCAGACTCTGATTTTCTTGCCCGTTCCATCTATCAGCTTGAACTTGCATTCAGGGAAGAGGATGGCGAGCGGAATGCCCGGAAAACCTCCTCCACAGCCGAAATCGAGAATCTCCGTGCCCGGACGGAAATTGATGGCCTTGGCTATTGCCAGAGAATGGAGCACGTGGTGCTCGTACAGATTATCGATGTCCTTACGGCTGATGACATTGATCTTGCTGTTCCAGTCGCGGTATAATGCATCGAGTGCCTCGAACTGCTTTTTCTGCTCTTCCGTGAGGTTCGGGAAGTATTTCTCTATTATTTCTATCATATAATTATATGTATTCTTCTTTATTTCTACTGATTTTTCTGCAAAGGTAGTGTAAAAAATCGGAAAACAAGCAATAAAAACATCAAAATCTGTCAGATTATGCTCGTATATTAAGTTTTTTGCGTAACTTTGCACACGTTTTCAATATAATTTAAGCAAAAATAGATAAAACAGACAAGGAAATTATGATAAAAGCAGCACTCTTCGATCTGGATGGCGTGGTTTTCGACACAGAATCACAGTACTCCATCTTCTGGGGAATGATAGGCAGAGAGTATCATCCGGAAATGCCCGATTTCGAATATCGCATCAAAGGACAGACGCTCGTTCAGATTTACGACAAGTATTTCACCGATGAAGCCGTCTTTGCCCACATCGAAGGTTTTACAGGCGCAAAGGAGGAACAGGCTAAGATTACAGCCCGACTGGATGAGTTTGAAAAGACCATGCAGTATGAATATATTGCAGGGTTCGAAGATTTCATCAGCGACTTGAAGCAGCATGGCGTAAAATGCGCTGTGGTAACGAGCAGCAACGTTCAGAAGATGCTGAATGTCTATGAACGCCATCCGGAATTCAAGGCTTATTTCGACCGCGTGCTGACCAGCGAGGATTTCGCCGAGAGCAAGCCTCATCCAGACTGCTATCTGAAAGGTGCAGCCTACTTCGGGGTGGAGCCGGAGGACTGTGTAGGGCTGGAAGACAGTTTCAACGGGCTGAAGGCGGTGAGAGCCTCAGGAGCCTTTACCCTGGGTCTTGCTACAACAAACAGCAGAGAAGCCATAGAGCCGCTATCCGACTATGTGATAGATGATTACAGAGGTTTCAGCTTTGCTGATTTGCAGCGCATCGTGGAGGGTGCGAAATAGATTCAACGCAGAACAATAAATAAATCAAAATAAAAAATGGGATATTTATCTACTGACAAGAAGAAAATTACCACCAAGACCTTCGCAGAAATGAAGAAGGCTGGCGAGAAAGTAACCATGCTGACAGCATACGACTTTACAACAGCCGGAATTATAGATGCTGCAGGAATTGACTCTATATTAATAGGTGATTCGGCCAGCAATGTGATGGCAGGAAATGCTGATACATTACCGATTACCGTTGACCAGATGATTTATCACGCCCGCAGTGTGGCTCGTGCCTGCCAGCATGCTTTCGTGGTTTGCGACATGCCTTTCGGCAGCTATCAGATCAGCAAGGAAGAGGCGCTGCGCAATGCTTGCCGCATGATGAAGGAGACGGGTGTAGACGCTCTGAAACTGGAAGGCGGCGTAGAAATTTGCGACACGGTTAAGGCGCTGGTTAATGCAGGTATTCCTGTTCATGGTCATCTCGGACTTACCCCGCAGAGCGTTAATAAGTTTGGCGGTTATGGCATTCGTGCCAAGGAAGAGGCTGAGGCACAGAAGCTTATCAGCGATGCCATTGCGCTGGACGAAGCAGGCTGCTTTGCCATTGTGCTGGAGAAGGTTCCTGCTAAGCTCGCTGCTGAAGTAAGCAAGAAGGTGAAGGCTGTAACGATCGGAATCGGTGCAGGTAACGGCTGCGATGGACAGGTGCTGGTTTATGCTGATGCACTTGGAATGACACAGGGCTTCAAGCCTAAGTTCCTGCGCCACTTTGCACAGGTAGGCGAGGAAATGACCAAGGGTGTGAAGGCTTATATTGATGCGGTGAAGACCGTAGATTATCCTAGCGCTGAAGAGAGTTACTAACATTAACTCTCTTTTTAGTGAATTCTAAGAGAGTATAAATACGATAGATTCATAAAAGAGTTTAGAATAATGGATACACAAAATACTCCAGTACATATCAAACTGTGGCACAAGGACTTCTGGCGATTATGCTTTGCCAACCTCTTGCTGATGTCGAGTGTGTACATGCTCGTTTTTGCCATTCCTTATTTCCTGATTCAGGAGAATTTCCAGCAGTGGCAAATTGGGTGTGTGCTTCTTGCATACGGCTTGGGATTGTTTCTGTTTGGCGGCTTCTGCTCTTATCTGGTGCAGCGCTACCGCAGGAATATGGTCTGTCAGCTTTCCATTTTAAGTGTGGTTGTTTGTCATTCGGTTCTTTACTATCTGGATACGTTCTGGAACATCAGGTTTTCTTTTGAGATTCTCCTGGCGGTCCGTTTCCTGTTGGGAGCATTTCTGGGACTGGCTCAGATGACGCTTGCCAGTACGCTGGTTATTGATTCCTGCGAGTCGTTCCAGCGCACCGAGGCTAATTATATTACCTCCTGGTTTGCCCGCTTTTCGATAGCTGTAGGACCCTTGTTGGCATTTTTTGTTTACAACTATTTCGGCATGGGTTATGTTTTCCCTACGGCTTCGTTGCTGGCTTTGGGAGCCTTCGTGCTGGTTTCTCGCGCCAAGTTTCCTTTCAAGGCGCCTGCCGAAGGAATCAAGGTTTTCAGCCTCGACCGCTTCTATCTGCCACAGGGAACTCCGCTGTTTATCAATATCATCCTGATTACTTTTTCTGCGGGATTATACTTTTCTTTGCCTCATTCTTCTGGCATTTTTCTGATGATTTTCGGAGGATTGGTCTTGGCGTTTCTGGCAGAAAAGTTTGTCTTTGCTGATGCAGATCTGAAGAGTCAGATAATCGTAGGTCTGATATTGTTGGCTTCTGCTGAACTGATTTCGTTCGGAAGTCAGGAGTTTGCTGTAGAAATCGTGGTTCCAACCTTGCTGGGTTTCAGCTTGGGAATCATCGGAAGCCGTTTCCTGCTCTTCTATATCAAGCTTGCCAAACATTGCCAGCGCGGCACGAGCGTGAATTCGTTCTTCCTGGCTTGGGAATTGGGATTGAGCTTGGGACTCGGTCTCGGATTCCTGTTCCATAATCTTCCGGCGAGAGTGCATTTTGACGTAGATCATCCTGTATATAATATGGTTGAATCAGGGATGTTGCACTATGCGCTTCTTTTTACAATCGTATCGTTGCTGGTGTACAATTTCTTGGTTCATCCTTGGTACATGAAGCATAAAAACAGATAAAATATTTGAAATCTCGTTTGTTTCATAAAAGCTATTCTTTAAAAGAACCTAAAAATAGCTTTTATGAAACATTTTTAATATTATTTAGATAGGTTTTTTCGCTTTTGTGGCTTAATTTGAGTACTTTTGCGTTTAGTTTTGGAAATATATTGTTTGAATTAAGAAATTAAACGTAAAAATATAGAATTATGGCAGAAGCTATTGATATCCGCGAATTGAATATCCGGATAGAACAACAAAGTCAGTTTGTTACCAACCTGGTAATGGGCATGAATAAGGTAATCGTAGGTCAGAAACACCTCGTAGATTGCCTTCTTATCGGTCTTCTCTCTGATGGTCATATCCTGCTTGAGGGTGTACCTGGACTGGCGAAGACACTTGCAATCAAGACATTGTCACAGCTTATCAGCTCCGACTATAGCCGCATTCAGTTTACTCCTGATCTGTTGCCTGCCGATGTGGTGGGAACTCAGATTTATTCACAGAAAGATGAGGCTTTCCATGTAAAGCGCGGTCCTGTCTTCGCCAATTTCGTCTTGGCAGATGAGATTAACCGTGCCCCAGCCAAGGTGCAGAGTGCGCTGCTCGAAGCCATGCAGGAACACCAGGTTACCATTGGCGATGAAACCTTCAAACTGCCTAGTCCGTTCCTGGTAATGGCTACACAGAACCCTATCGAGCAGGAAGGAACCTATCAGTTGCCTGAAGCACAGGTAGACCGTTTCCTGCTGAAGGTAATCATCGATTATCCTACACTGGAAGAGGAGAAGCTCATTATCCGCGAGAATATCCAGGGCGGACTTCCTGAGGTTACTCCTGTAACATCTGCTGAGGAGATTCTGAAGGCTCGCAAGATTGTAAACGAGGTTTATCTCGATGAGAAAATTGAGCAGTATATTGCCGATATCGTCTTTGCTTCACGTTATCCTGAGCGCTACGGACTGGGCGAACTGAAAGACATGATTACCTTCGGCGGCAGTCCTCGTGCCAGCATTTCTCTTGCCAAGGCAGCCAGAGCCTATGCGTTTATCAAGCATCGCGGCTATGTGATTCCTGAAGATGTAAGAGCAGTGGC
>JAJWAL010000187.1:0-3064 GCA_021618535.1 Segatella copri
AAATCCCCAACCTGCTATGGGAAAGCTGGTTGGGGAAATTATGATAGATTTTGCTTTCATCAGAAAATATCCGATTGTGAATTACAATGGATACTCCTCGAAAGCGTAGAGTACAGTGCTTAAATAACGCTCGCCAGTATCTGGCAAGAGGGCTACAATCTTCTTGCCCTTGTTCTCAGGACGCTTCGCAATTTCGGTGGCTGCAAAGGCGGCAGCACCTGATGAGATTCCTACCAAGAGGCCCTCGGTCTGAGCCAAGTCACGACCCGCCTTGATGGCATCATCGTTCTGAATGTCCAATACCTCATCGATGAATTCTGAAGAGTAGGTCTCTGGAACGAAACCGGCACCGATGCCCTGAATCTTGTGAGGACCGCTCTTTCCGCCGTTCAATACAGGCGATGTGGCAGGCTCTACGGCAATCACCTTCACGTTAGGATTCTGCTCCTTCAGATACTTGGCGATACCCGAAATGGTTCCACCAGTTCCTACACCGGCTACGAAGATATCAATCTCGCCATCGGTATCAGCCCAGATTTCTGGTCCAGTTGTGGCATAGTGCTTGGCAGGATTGGCTGGGTTGGTAAACTGTCCCAGAATCACGGAACCCGGAATGGAATCGCGGAGCTCCTCGGCAGCCTTGATGGCGCCCGGCATTCCGTCCTTACCGCTGGTCAATCTCACTTCTGCGCCGTAAGCCTTCACCAGGTTTCTGCGCTCCACACTCATGGTTTCAGGCATGGTGAGGATGAGGTGGTAGCCCTTTACGGCTGATACCAGAGCCAAACCTACACCCGTATTACCGCTGGTTGGTTCGATGATGGTGGCACCTGGTTTCAGGATGCCCTTCTGCTCAGCGTCTTCGATCATCGCGAGGGCGATACGATCCTTTACGCTTCCGCCAGGATTGAAGAATTCTACCTTAGCAATCACAGGAGTCTCCAAACCCTTGGATGCTGAATACTTACCCAATTCTACCAATGGGGTCTTACCGATTAAATCAGTAATCTGCTTATATATCTTTGCCATAATGATTTTTTTAATGTTAAGTGTTGAGTGTTGAATGTTGAATTTTAATGTTGAGTGTTGAATGTTGAATGCCGTTATTGTCCGTCAGGCAATTCAACATTTAACATTCAACATTCAACACTGAAATTACTTCACATACGTAAATGCCTCATCGAGTGCCTCAATCAGGTCGTCGATGTTCTCGATACCGATGCTCAGGCGAACGGTAGAAGGATAGATGTGCTGCTCCTCCAACTCCTCTGGGCTCAACTGAGAGTGGGTGGTTGTTGCTGGGTGGATAACCAGTGACTTCACGTCGGCTACGTTAGCCAGCAAAGAGAAGATGCGCAGGTGGTCGATGAACTCCCATGCCTCTTTCTCGCCGCCCTTGATATCGAAGGTGAAGATAGAACCACCGCCGTTAGGGAAGAGCTTCTTGTAAAGCTCGTGGTCTGGATGAGAAGGAACGGCTGGGTGATTAACCTTAGCCACCTTAGGGTTATTCTCCAGATACTCTACCACCTTTAATGCATTCTGAACGTGACGCTCTACACGGAGGCTCAATGTCTCCAAGCCCTGAAGAAGAATCCAGGCGTTGAATGGAGAGATGGTTGCACCGGTATCACGAAGGATGACCGCACGGATTCGGGTTACGAAGGCTGCTGCTCCGGCTACATCTGCGAATACGGCACCATGATAAGATGGGTCTGGCTTAGCGAGAGTAGGGAACTTGTCGGCATTTGCCTTCCAGTCGAACTTTCCGCCATCTACGATGACACCACCGAGAGATGAACCGTGACCGCCGATGAACTTGGTAGCAGAGTGAACCACGATATCTGCTCCGTGCTCGATAGGGCGGATGAGGTATGGGGTGCCGAAGGTGTTATCGATAATCAATGGGATGTTGTGGCGATGAGCAATCTCTGCCAACTTATCGATATCGGTTACATCAGAGTTAGGATTTCCGAAGGTCTCTGCATAGAGTGCCTTGGTATTGTCCTGGATGGCAGCCTCTACCTGCTCGAAGTTGCGAGGATCTACGATGGTGTAGCTGACACCCTGTGTAGATAATGTATGAGTGATGAGGTTATAAGTACCACCATAGATGTTGTCGGCAGCTACGATGTGGTCGCCATTCTGAAGAATGTTCTGCAGAGCGTAGGTAACGGCGGCAGCACCGGAAGCGACAGCCAAACCTGCTACACCACCCTCGAGGGCAGCCACACGGTCTTCGAATACACCCTGAGTAGAGTTGGTCAAGCGACCATAGATGTTACCAGCGTCACGGAGTCCGAAGCGATCGGCAGCGTGTTGAGAGTTGCGGAACACGTAACTTGTGGTCTGGTAGATAGGCACCGCACGAGCGTCGGTAGCTGGATCTGGATTTTCCTGACCTACATGCAACTGAAGTGTCTCAAAGCGAAGTTTCTTTTCTGTACTCATAATCTATGTCCTTTCTTTAATTTTACGTTAATATTCAATCTTATTCATTTATATAAATTGTCGCCCAGAAATCAGATTGATGTTCTCTCTGAAAGACATTCTGATGTCCTTCTGAAAGTCATCAGACTGTTTGTTCTGATTGACGCTGCAAAGGTACGGCGAATTTCTGGATTCTGAAATAGCATATGAGTAGTATTCCTGCTACCACGTTTGTGGTATTCGGGCATTTTTTAGCAGAAAAATGGGCAAAATTACCTAATTTGGCTGTGATTCGTTACCTAATTTGGCTGTGATTTGTTACCCAATTTGGCTGTGTTTCACTTCCGAGTTTGGCCGGTAAACAGCAAAAAGTGGCGATAGGTGTGCGAAATCTATGTTTTTTTATGAGATTTCGCACACCTATCGCCACTTTTTAAGAGAAATTACAGTCTAAATCCTAAGCCGATGGTCATCGGGTAGCACTCGGGAGCCTTGGACTTGTTGAGCAGCGGGGTTACTCCGGCACGGGCATAGAGCATCACTCCTGAGTAGCCGGCACGGGCTTCGAGGTTCACGCCTATAGGGTTGAGGTTGATATCGCCCGTTTCGGTATGCTTGTGCTTTCCGATGAAGT
>JAJWAL010000057.1:0-19024 GCA_021618535.1 Segatella copri
GTTAAGCCTGTAGCTAGCGTTCATCCTGAGCCAGGATCAAACTCTCCATTGTAAAGTATCCTCTACATTTTTGTCACGACTCGGAAATAAAAGCAAGCTTTCATTTCTCTCGCTGCTCCAAAAATTGTAAAATATCATTTTTACTTCTTGCCTCATTGCTGAAGCAATCGGTGTTTGTTGTCTGTACTTAGGACGAATATCCTTTTCGTTTATTGAAGCTTAGTAAACCTGACTTGTCAATTGCTTGACGGTTCGTTTCTTTTACCCAGTCAACTTTCTTATTTCTAAGAAGTTAACCGCTTCTTGTACTACTTGTCTGTTTATGTAAAATCTTTCAAAGAACTCTTTCTTTTATCGCTAAGAGAAACCGTATTTCTCAAAAGCGAGTGCAAAAGTACTAACTATTTTTCATTCCACCAAATCTTTTCGCAAAAAAGTTGCTTTTTTAATCGGTTTTTAACATCTATAAAGATTTTAGCATGGCGATTTATTGTGTATACATTATTATATATATGCATGCGTATGCTTGCGTGCATATGCGCTTGAGCGCGCACATGATTAAATCATGGTATAATTCAAATCATGCTTAGTTTTAGACAAAAATAGAAACAGAAAGATGAATTTTCCTCCGATATTTTTTGTCTATTCACATATTTATATTACTTTTGCAGCAGAATTACATAAGAAGCATTAAAACAAGAACAAGCATCATGAAAAGATTTACGATTATCATTTCTTTCATTATGCTCACCTTCATGCCGCTCATGGCACAGGTGAAGCAGACCGTTGCCGTTCTCGGTGACTCGTATTCCACTTTCGAGGGGTTCATTCCTAAGGGTTATGCCACCTGGTATTCACCTACTACTCCACCAGAAACTACAGATGTAAACAAGGTTGAGCAAACCTGGTGGTGGCAAGTTATCAAGGAAGGAGGCTATAAGATGGGAAATATCAATTCCTATTCTGGTGCTACCATCTGCAACACTGGCTATCGTGACGAAGATTATACCGACCGTTCTTTCATCACCCGCAGTTCTCTTCTTGGCAATCCGGATATCATCCTGATTTGTGGTGCTACGAATGACAACTGGGCTAATGCCCCGCTCGGCAACTATCAGTATAGCGACTGGAAGCGCGCAGATTTGTACTGTTTCCGCCCAGCCATGGCCAAGCTGCTTTCAGATATACGACAGCATTATCCTAATGTAGAGGTATATTTCATCTTAAATTCTGAACTCAAGGATGTAATCAATGAGTCGGTAAAAAAGATCTGCAACAAATATCAGGTTCCTGTCATTGCTCTTCATGATATTGACAAGAAAAACGGTCACCCTACTATCAAGGGAATGAAAAGTATTGCTGAACAGGTTCTGAAGGTTATCAAAAAGTAAAGAAATAATAAGGTTTAAATAGATAAATGATAGATTCAATACAAAACATTTTAGTTCAGGTTAGCGATTTCCTTTGGTCGTATATCATCATCACCGTCTTGATATGCTGTGCCCTGTTTTTCACTTGGCGTACCCGTTTCGTCCAGTTCCGCCTTATCAGAGAGATGATCAGGCTGCTGATTCATCCCGACAAGGTACAACCGGAAGAAATAGGACACGATGAACTGTCGATGGAGGTGAAAGTGGATGGAGAAATGAAACACATCTCTTCCTTCCAGGCATTTGTGGTAGCATTGGCTAGCCGTATTGGAACCGGTAACCTTGCCGGTGTGGCTACTGCTGTCAGCATCGGTGGACCGGGAGCCGTATTCTGGATGTGGATGCTGGCTTTACTGGGCTCTGCATCCGCTTTCATAGAATCAACTCTCGCCCAACTTTACAAGCGAAAAGGCAAAACATCTTTCTATGGCGGACCGGCCTATTATATGAAGTATGGTTTAGGAAAAGGATGGATGGGTATTCTTTTTGCCGTGCTGATGATCATTACCTTCGGCTTTGCCTATAATTCAGTGCAGAGCAATACTATCTGTCTGGCATGGCAGAAGGCTTTTGGCATCGAACCTGCCACCATGGGAATTGCCCTCACTGTACTCACCCTGCTCATCATCTTCGGTGGCATCCATAGAGTGGCAAAGTTCTCTTCTACCGTGGTTCCAGTGATGGCTGTCATTTACCTTCTGATAGCTGTAGGTGTTGTTGTTTGGAATATCACCAGTCTGCCAAAGGTTCTGCTTACCATTGTTGAGAATGCTTTCGGATTCAATCAGGCTGCTGGCGGAGTTCTTGGCGTTACAGTGATACAGGGCATCAAGCGAGGTCTGTTCAGTAATGAGGCAGGTGAAGGTAGTTCACCGAATGCTGCTGCGGTAGCTACAGTCAGTCATCCTGTAAAACAGGGATTGATACAGGCTTTGGGCGTTTTTACAGATACGCTGGTAGTATGTTCCTGCACTGCATTCATTATTCTGGTGAGCGGTGTGGATCTTACGGCTTCAAATGGTATTCAACTCACCCAGGATGCCCTGACCCACGAAATCGGAAGCATCGGCAATCCGTTTGTTGCGGTAATGATATGGCTGTTTGCCTTTAGCAGCATCATCGGCAATTATTATTATGGAGAAACCAACGTGAGATATATCAGGGACTCCAAGCTGGGTGTATTTGTCTATCGTCTTGCTGTAGCAGCAATGGTGATGGTCGGAGCGGTAGTATCTCTGGATTTTGCATGGAGTTTTGCAGATATCACGATGGCTCTTCTCACCCTCTGCAATCTCGTAGCCATCGTCCTGCTTTCCAGCCAGGCCGTCTTCCTGTTGAAAGACTATCGCCAACAGAAGAAGGAAGGTAAGAATCCTGTATTCACCAAGGATAAGATGCCAGAGATTGCAGATAAACTGGAGGCATGGTAAATAACAATGATGGATTTTCATTTCGCGAAGATCTATCCTTCATACAATTCATCAACAAAATTCCCCGATACGAATCCTGCAGGAATACTGAGGATTCATATCGGGGATTTTTTATGCACTAAACTATTTTATTTCTTATAGTAATCGTATAAGAAAGCATCAAGATAAGCACCACGCATGTTGGTCTTATAGAAATTGCCATCCTTATCTAGGATGAGACAGGCTGGAATACCATTGATGCCATACTCGCCCATCACCATACCGCCAAAACCTTCAGGATTGCGAACCTGTGTCCAGGTCATTCCTTCCTTGGCCATTGCCTTTTTCCAGTCGGCATCTCTCTCATCTACGGAAATACTGATGATGTTGAAATCCTTGTATTTCTCGTGTACCTTCTTGAGATGTGGAATCTCCTGACGGCATGGACGACACCAGGAAGCCCAGAACTCCAACATGGTGTATTCACCCTTCTTGATAAGTGAAGAAAGCTTCACCTGCTTGCCTTCAGGAGTGACAACGGTACCATCGATATAATGGTTGCCGATAGCAGTATGCTTTGCCATCTCTGCCTGCATCTGCAGCATCGGATATTGTGCAGAAGAACTCCAGTCGTTCTTCAACCAGCCCATCATCTCGTCAATCTGCTGAGAGGTATATGGGGTTGGTAAAGAAGAGAAACTCTCGAGAAGCAAGTCGAAGGCTACCAGAGAAGTGGTATGCTGCTGAATAAACAGACTGGTCTGATGGCGCATTTCCTCCTGCAACTTGATGGCTTCCTTGGCAAGGGCTACACGCTGTGCCAAATCGGTAGTCTGGTTGATACTATCATCCATCTTGTGCATCTTGTCCTGAATAGGTGACATCAGTTCAAGATAAGCCTGATAAATATCCTGAGTGGTAGAGCCCTTTACAACAGGCTCTATCATACTCATATCACGCTCTGCAGGAAAACCGGTAAGGTCTACATCGTAGGTCATCGGCTTATTCTCTACATAGACTCTTGTTGAGAATATTTTCTGATAGTCAGGCTCAGCTGTACCAGGCTTGTTCATATCAATAACCATCTGATACTGCTCAGGCTGGTTAACTACCCCCTTGAGGGTGAACTCACCATTCTTGATTGTAACACTATCCAGATTGGTAACACCTTCCAATCCATACTTCTGCAACATGACAGAACAGCCGTCCACGTTACCTTTAACCTTGCCTTTCATCACAAAATTCTGCGCGCTGGCAGCCATTGCAAGTACAAGACCGGCAAGTGTCATCATACAAGTTTTCATTTTCATCTTATTCATTTTTTCTCGATTTTATTTATTATATAATGTTTATTGATTCACATATTCCGGATTCTGAACCAGAAGATTATTGGCTCCCATAGATGCCTTTGGTATAGGAAGAAGATGTCGGCGGAAGCTAGGAAGTTCTGCTTTCTCATCTTCTGTCCAACTCTCGAAACCACCCTGACGGTTATAACGGCAAAGATCGAACCATTCTTCCAGATTTTCGTTACTCATATCACACAACTTATGCTTGAGTATTTCACCCAGAAGATCACTGTCGGCAATAGCGTTCACATCGTCCTCAGTATATCCAGCACGTTCGATGACTGTAGCCAAGAGCGTACGAGCCTTAGCATACTGACCCTGACGAGCCTCTGCTTCGGCAGCGATATAATAAACTTCGGCAAGGCGCATGAAGTAATAGGAGTCTTCGAACATAAACTCAGGAGTCAACTTGCTGTACTTGGCAATTCCAGTCATGCCTTTACCCGTGTATGCCCAAGTATAAAGAGGATCGTAGGAAGCTGCATCATCTTCACCTGGAGGGAATGGGAAATCGCCACCATCACCACCAGGGATAACTATTCCACCATCATCTCCATCACCAGGCAATACAACATCACCGCCTTCGCTGCCATCACCGCCAGGAATCACGACATCACCGCCTTCACCTGGATTAGGAACTACTACATCCCCACCCTCTCCCGGATCTGGAACAACGATATCTCCACCTGTTTCATCATCTGGAACTAAATCATCTGCCACCTTCTTGAGGAGTGAACCTGGAGAAAAGGCAAACCAAGAAGCATCCATCAATTCATTCGGATTAGCAGTATAAGGGGCGAAAAGCATCTCCTTGGAATTGAACTGTTCTGTAAAGATATTAGCATAGTCGCTCTCCAGTTCATATCCTGCTGCTTCAGCCTCATTAATCACTTCTTCAGATAATCTTGCTGCCTCCGGATAGTTATCCTGAGCAAAATACATCTTTGCCTTCAAAGCCTTGGCAAAAAGACTGCTCATATGATAATGATCTACCGGATGCTGTTCGCAATGGGCGATGGCATAATCGAGATCTTCAGAAATCAGCTTGTAAGTATCAGCTACAGATGAACGCTGACGAACCTGATTATCTCTTACCAACTCATCCTTGAAGAGGCAGACTCCGTATTGGGAATCCTGCTTCCAGTATTCTCCGAAACATTTCAGGAGAGTGAGATAAGCCAAAGCACGCTGGCAACGAGCCTCTGCAATCATCTCGGTACGTTTTTCCTCTGTCATGCCTGGTATCTGCTTATTGATGTGAACCAGGAAGGTGTTGGCGGTATTGATGACATTGTAGTAGGCTGTATAGGCAGTCTCCACATTACTGTTATTGGTCTGGATGTTTTCTGCCGCAAACTCATCTACACCCATCACCATCGCCTGAGTCTGGGTATGCGCCATAGAGGCGATACCATATCTCAAGTAAGATACACCTGTACTGCGCCAGGAAGCGTAAACACCATTGAGAGCAGTCTGAGCAGATGCGGCATCGGTAATATAATTCAAATCGGTTACCACATGGTCTGGTTCCATATCATCGATGCTGCCTATCAAGTCGCACGATGTGAATGTGAGCGCTGATACTGACAGTAACGCCAGAAATTGATATCTTATATGTTTCATAATCTTCGTTTCTTTGAATGAGTTAGAATTGCAATTTGAGACCGAATGAGAACGAACGGCTCATTGGATATACATCCTTGGTCTCGGTTGTCTTGGTAAAGGCATTTGTGGCTGCCATATCTGGATCCAAACCTGGCCAATCGGTAATGGTAAAGAGATTGGTAGCGGTGAAGAACACCGATGCACCACTCACATGCAAGCGCTCTAACCATGCTGGCTCAAAGGTATAAGAGAGCGTGATGTTGCGCAAACGGAAGTATGAGTTGGAATATACATAGCGGTCGTTGGCCTGTGTGTTGGTATAGACACTAGGCATCCACATCAACTTGGCATACTTGGCATCGGTGCGATCCGGTGTCCAGGTGTTGCCATACATCTCGCGCAAGATACTCATACCGATGGCTCCACTGGCTGATTCCTGCATCGTGCTGTAGTAGGCATCACCACCAAACTGATACTGGAAGAGCATAGAGAGCGTGAAATTCTTATATGAAAGGGTGTTTGACCATCCTCCGAATACCTTTGGCTCTGGGTTGGCAATCGCCGTACGGTCGGCCTCTGAAATATAGCCATCACCATTGGTATCTACAAACATGTAGTCACCTACAGCAGCTCCATCCTGATAGAAATCATATCCCTTGTCCATAGCCTGTTCGTTTAACTTACTAATCTGATCCTGACTCTGGTAGATGCCTGCCACTTTATATCCCTTCACGGTTCCCATGGCATGGCCTTCCATATAGAGATCCTGATGCATCATATCGAGAGTTGAACCATTGAGCTTGCTAATCTTATTCCTGTTGGATGAGATACTGAGCATAGTGTTATAGGTGAAATCCTTGGTACGAACCACATCACCACCGATAGAGAATTCAAAACCATTGTTGGTAAGGTCAAGAATATTGCTGTAATAGGTGCCGATACCAAACTCAAGAGCGATAGGAGCTGGAGCCAAGGCGCCATCAGTCTTACGATGATAGATATCAAAGCTACCAGTCAGACGACCATTGAATAAAGTAAAGTCGACACCAGCATTATACTCGGTTGTCATCTCCCACTTGATGTTCTTGTTTGGATAAGTAGAAGCAAGGGTGAGTCCGCTCTGTCCGCCATACTGATTACCATTGAAATATTGGATATAAGAAAAGTCTGATACGTTGGTGGAACCAGTCTTACCCCAACTCAAACGGAACTTCAGATCATCAATATCTCTTACAGATTCCAGGAAAGGCTCTTGATTGATGCGCCAGGCCAGAGAAACTGCAGGGAAAGTACCGCGCTTGTTACCCGGTCCAAATTTTGATGACTCATCGGAACGAAGACTGAAATCAAGCAGATAACGTGAGAGGAAATCATAGCTCAAACGACCATAGATAGAATTAAGACCACTCTTGGAATAAGTCTCGGTTGGCTTATTGACGGTGGTTGCAGAACTGGCATTGTTCAATACATCATCGTTAGGAAAACCACTATAAGCCTGGTCGTGTTCCTTGCTCCAATACCTGTCAGCACTATAACCAGCCATCACGTCAAAACGATGAGCTTCGGTAAGCGTAAACTTGTAGTCGGCACGGAAATTGATAGAAGTATTGGTGTTGCGATAGTTGCTCTCAGCCAAGGTTGATGTTGGCTCCATACCCAACTGTTCCGGGAGTGTAATCTTTGGCGAGAAATAACTATTGCTGAAGATGAATCTGGATATATTGGCATCAGCATGAAGAGTCAATCCCTTGACAGGCTTAATATCAATATAAGCATTGCCAGAGAACTGATCATTTTCATACTTCGTCTTGCGCTGGAGTTTAGCTACCGCATTGGCATCATTATAGGTATCGGTATAAAGACCGAACTTATCTACACGCTGGAAATTGCCATCCGCATCGCGTACAGCCAAATCCGGACGGGTCATCCATCCGTCATTATCATATCCCAAGGCAGGATCGTTGCTTCCACTCTTGCGTGAAGAATAGGTATAATCAAGCACACCTCCCACGGTGATGTATTTGTTGATTTCAGAATCTATAGAGAGTCTTGCACCATATCGCTCCATACGGTCATTGAGTAACAGACCTTCCTGGTTCATTCCGTTGAAAGAGAAAGAATAGTTGGTTTTGTTGCTTCCACCTCTGACAGCCACATTATACTGATGTGTAGGTGCATTCTTGTTGATTACCTCATCTGCCCAGTTGACATTATCCTTGCCATAAAGACTCTCATTAAGACCATTATAGGTATAAAGACCCGTTTCTTCATTGAGCGAAACATTTCCATACTGGTTAAGAATATAATCAAAACCATACATACCTACTATCGAACTGCCGTCATTCATGCCGTCTATAGTATTACGCAGAATCTCGTCCTGCACATTCTTGTATTCAGAAATGTTCAATGGCTTATAGTTTTTGATAGGATTACTGAACGAGAATGTGTAGCCGAAATCTACCTTGGTCTTCTCATTGCGCTTTCCGTTCTTGGTCTTGACAATAACGACACCATTGGCTCCACGTGATCCATAGATCGCAGTAGCTGCGGCATCTTTCAGCACATCGATACTCTCAATATCGTTTGGTGAGATATTGATGAGCGGGTTGATGCCGGTATCCTCCATAAAGGTAGGAACGCCATCAATGACATAAAGAGGCTGGTTGTTGTTACCTTTACCCGATTTAGGATAAGGAGATGTAATACCGCGGATGTTTAACTTGAGAGATGAACCAGGCTCACCATTTGCGGTAGTAGCCAATACGCCCTTTACAGTACCCTGAAGAAGACCATCGAGGGTTGGTGTGGTAGCAGCCAACTTGCTTATCTGTTCCTGACTCACGGTAGAGATAGCGGTAGTTACATTCCTACGGCTCTTGCTGCCGTAACCGATGACAACGAGATCATCCAGCGCAACATGATCCAACTCCAGCATCATGTTTTGCTCTTTTACGCCACGAAATTCAATACTCTTCGATTTGTAACCAATGCTGGAAAATACAATTTTAGGATGCGCCATAGATGGAAATTCCAGTATGTAGTTACCATCAGCATCAGTGATAACACCATAGCTTGTGCCTTCGATCTGCACCGTGACACCTACCAGAGGATTTCCCTCGGAATCAATCACTCTTCCTTTTACAAAGGTATGACCTTTTTCTTGCACATTTTCAATACCAGCCGCAAAACTGGTATGAACTGGAAGGGCTGCCTGCACAAAGCTGGCTGAAGTTGCTGCCAAGAAAAGCAACAAGCTTTTTTTCTTCTTCATAATAACTGAATGTTAGTTAAACTTCATGTTCATGGCACAAAAGTATAAAAAATATCTAAAACTGTAGCATCATGTTACAAAATTAACTTATTTTATACACATATTCCTGCATTTTCTCCTATTTTCCTTACATTTTCCCGGTTTTTAAGTCTTTTTCTCTAAAAGAATGCTATCAGTAAGCGTTCAAATCAAACAAAGTGTATTCTGTTCTCCGTAATACATTATTTAAAGAGGATCCCATAGCTTTTGTGTTATGGAACCCTCCCCTACTCTACTTAGAGTATCATTTCTTCATATTCCAGTCCGAAGACATCTGCTACGGCCTTGAATACCACCTTTCCATTTACGATATTCAAACCCCTATACAGGGCTTTATCCTCCTTGCAGGCCTTTCGCCAACCCTTATCAGCGAGAGCCAATGCATATTTCAGCGTAGCATTGGTCAAGGCTGTAGTAGAGGTATTCGGCACAGCACCAGGAATATTAGCTACTGCATAATGAACGATTCCATCGACCATATATGTCGGATCAGAATGTGTGGTTGGATGCGATGTCTCGAAACAGCCACCCTGATCGATTGCTACATCAACAAGTACAGTTCCTGGCTCCATCAATTTCAACATATCTTTCGTGATAAGATGCGGCGCCTTATCGCCTGGTACGAGCACACTACCCACAACGATATCCACATCTGTCAATTCTCTACGAATATTATGCTCGTTGGAATAGAGCGTGTGTACATTGATAGGCAGCTCCATCTCTAACTGACGAAGACGAGGCAAACTGATATCTGTAATCCATACATCAGCTCCCATTCCTGCAGCCATTCTTGCTGCAGCTTCTCCTACGGTTCCGCCGCCCAATACCAAAACCTTGACGCGGTTCACACCAGGTACACCACTCATCAGTTTTCCTTTTCCTCCCTTTGTCTTCTGCAGATAAAAAGCACCATTAATAATGGCCATTCTTCCGGCTACTTCACTCATCGGAATGAGTAAAGGCAAATGGTGGTTATCTGTCTCCACAGTCTCATAAGCCAGACAGACAGCACCACTCTTGAGCATGGCATCGGTAAGTTCCTTGTCACAGGCAAAATGGAAATAAGTGAATACAAGCTGGTCTTGATGGATAAGTGGATATTCCTCAGCGATAGGCTCTTTCACCTTTACTATCATTTCCGCCTCACGATATACACTCTGAATGTCGGGTAAGATTATGGCTCCTACCTTTTCATACGCTTCATCAGCAAATCCGCTGTTCTCTCCAGCCGTATGCAGAACCATCACTTCGTGACCATGTCGAATGAATTCAGCTACTCCTGCTGGTGTCATTCCAACACGGTTCTCATTATTCTTAATCTCTTTTGGAATACCAATTTTCATGATGTTATAGTTTTAAAGGTTCGACATCAGTTTAACTCTGTAAAGATACTGAAAATTTCAATAGGTTGTATGCACTTAGAGGAAAAATTAACATATCTTATATAAACTATTCCTGTCGAATATACGTATTTTAGTTTATTAGGCAATTAGACTAAACGAACATTCTAACTTTATACATGATAGATATTCTACAAAAAGAATAATCAAAATGCTGAATTATAAAGCGTTAACATGTTAGGTTTGTAATATACATGTTTATTTATCTCGCCAATCATTAGATTATTATAATTGCTGGCAGTTAGCATTTTAGTTTAAACGTAGTTTTGTATTTTCGTTTATCATAACATACGGCTTTATGTATATTAGTTTATTGATTCTTTTGTTTGTATAGCTATACATAAATAGGTTTATTCATATATCAGTATAATCGTTTATCAGTATAATAGTCTATACAAATATATGTTTAATAGAATATTTATATATAAGTTTAATCAATTTGTCCGTCAATTAGGATATCCATATTTTCGTTTAGTAATACATTCGAAGTGATGCTTATTCTTCATGAAGATTGTTAGAAAAGTATAAAAAAGAGGATATTTACAAAGAAATAAGAAGATAAATTCTTTTATATCAACTATTTTGGCTATTTTTGCAACCAATATTAGAACAAACGAACATTAGATAATCCAGAAATAAGACTTTTAGTCTTTCAGAACGAAAGAATATAAGTCAATCCGTACATTCTAATTGCCAGCAATTCTAATATATGCAAATTGTATTAAACAATAACGTGAAATAAGGAAAAAAGAAATATGAAACATGAACTACAGGAAATTGTTGCAGTAGTGAACAACAAGGGTGGAGTAGGCAAGACGGCTACTGTGCAGTCTCTGGCTTCTGGCATAGTCCGGTTGAATCACAATCTCAGGGTTCTGGTAATAGACTTAGACCCACAATGCAACCTCTCTTCGCTTTTCGGAGTGAGAGATAACGAATATGATAACATATACAACGCCATGTGCAAACAGAGTGGTGTGCCAGTCTACAAATGTAAAAATGGAGTATATGCAGTTCCAGGATCTGCTCAGATGGAAAATATAGAACAACACCTTCCAGGAGGCCCTTCACTGAGAGAACAGATGAAGAGCTACACGGTATTACTGGGATGCTTGCAAGACAACGATTGCCATGACATGACAGGAGAAGGACTGAAAAACGTATTTGATGATTTCGACTACATTTTCATCGACTGTCCTCCAGCACTTTCCAAGAACACTTATAATGCTTTGGTTGCTGCGAGCAAGATTTTGATTCCAGTACAGATGGAAGCATTATCTGTCAAGGGAGTAAGTGAAGTACTCAGCGTAATGGATGAAGTGAAAGAGTTCCACATGAACGATAATTTGGAATTACTTGGACTCCTGCCAGTTATGGTAGATGAACGAACCAAGATTACCAAGCAGTTGAGCAAACTTTTAGGCGAAAAACATGGCGACTTAATTCTGCCTTGCCGTATCCGACGCTCTGTAAAGTTCCTGGAAGCTCAGGCACACGGACAAAGCATATTCGAATATGCACCTTACTCAAGTACAGGTATCGATTACGAAATTGCTATCAAGCGCATGTTCAACATCAAAATCTAATCTTGGTAGGGTAGGTTGAAACATGTAATAATAAAACAAAAGAAGATAAACTTATAAAATATAAGAATTATGGCTGTAGCAAAAAGAAATTTAGAAGAAATTGGTGAGTCTCTTGAAAATATGGGTATGAACGACCGACCAAGTTTATTAAACACAGAAATGGCAAAAAGCGAAGAGGATAAAAATATATCTAAAGGTGGTCGCAAGAGAAAAAGTTACTGGACTGCAGAGGAAAGACGCACTAGAACGAGTGTGGCTACATATCTTAACAAGGAAGAACTCCTTCTCCTGAAGATGAAATGCCTCTCAGATGATATCCCACAGGAAAACCTGCTCTACAATATCCTGATGGATTACTTGAAAAAGTAAGCAAACAAAAAGTAGTTATAAAAAGGGTGAAAACCACAAAACTGTTTACCTAAAAAAGCGCTAAGCTTAAAAATAAGGTATAAGTTCCTACAAAAACCACATTTTTGTTTACCAAAAGAATGATAATTATAGATTATTCTTTATAATAAATTATATATTTCTTATTTATTACAGAGAGCATAATAGCTTGATTAATAATGAGTTATGTTTGAAATGGTAAATAGAAAAGTGGTTTTAGGTAAATAGGAATATGGTTTATGGTAAATAGCTTGGTGGTTTCGGGTAAATATTTATGTGGTTTTAAGTAAATAAAAAAGTGGTTTTAGGTAAACAACTTTGTGGTTTATGGTAAACAGAAATGTGGTTTTTATATGAGTGAACCAAAAGGAAACAAGAATCTGGTGTGGATTAACACACCTTTTTCGCTGACAAAATTGGATAAGCAATATACATTATTGCAACAAAACATATTGATGGTTGCAAGTACCCATCTGCAGAAGTATGTTGAAGAGTATTTTACCGAGAAGAGAGTGCTTGGAGATGCACGCTCCGACTATCTTTTCGAGAAAGGAATAGAGCATGCTGTTATGGAGATTCCGCCCATCAAAATAGACATCAAGGATTTTCAGGTATCAACGGAGTTTCATAATTATAAGAATCTGCGTGATACGCTGAAGAACGATATCCTCAACCTGTCGGTGCGTGTAAAGACGGATAGCAAGACAGAGAAGATACAGCACGTATTTTCAAACATCGAGATTCCGACAACGCAGAAAGGCTATACAAAGAGCGATGGTGAGAAAGTAGAACGCATCAAGGGTGAAGTAATACTTGAGATAGATCCAAAACTCACCATGAGCCTTTTTGACATGCGTCAGGGATATATTCACCATATCTCCATGATTGCTAAATATTCCAAGAAGGTGAATACACCTCGACTCTATATATATCTGCTTCGTCAGATGGGACTAGACAAGAGCTTGGATGTTAAGGTTGAGTTTTTGCCGATGAAACAGTATTTGGGTCTGGTAGAACTTGATGAACATGGCAATATTCTGCTTGACGACAAGGGGGAGCCTGTGATGAATAAATATCCTAAATTCTCGCAATTCAGAAAACAGGTACTCGATGTGGTAAGGGAAGATCTCAACAGAATGGCTAGTCGCAGTGAGACAGATATCGTATTTGATGAATTTTCTGAAGAAGACTTTGTTTATCGGAACGGAAAGCATAAGGGAGATCCTGAATATGTTATCTTCCATATCAAGCGGACGGATGTAGGTATCAATCATATCGGAGATAAAGATGCAGATATTGCTCGTCGTCTGAATGAAAAAATAAACCGTAATAGGGGAAAGAAAACATCTGATGATGCCACGCAGCAGGGAGATCTTTTTGCGCATGTATATCAGAATCCTGACAAGAAGATAGAAGTAGACACGACTCAAGGTTTTGAGCAATGGAATCAGTTTATTTCGATGGTACAGGATACCAGTCAGCAAGCCCTGTTGGGCAGATGCAAATTCATAGGAATCAAGAATGACAGATTCTGTATTGCTGCTAGTGATGATGATTTTGCTGCTTTGAAAACATCGGGTCTTGAAAGGCTGGCACAAGAATTTTTTGACTGTGTCGGTTCATTCATGCCTGTATTCTATAGAGGCTAAGCAGAACAAGAAAGCAGAAGAGGAAGTAGGGGAGTACCGTACTTCCTCTTTTTAGTATGTAAAACCACATTTCTGTTTACCTACTTTTAAGAATGGCTTATCATCAAAACCACAAAACTGTTTACCTGAAATGTCATGTATATAATTCATTCCATTTTGAGGTTATATTAATTATTTACCAAATCCCGTGTTATAATTTGATATGTAATAAGTTATATCATTTTTATATCAGTCTTTTATTCTTAGGTAAACAGTTTTGTGGTTTTTGGTAAACAAAATAGTGGTTTCAGGTAAACAGTTTTGTGGTTTTTATCTTGATAAGATACTATTTTTTATCTTATTCTATTTGAAATCAGGCACCTGAATACAATTTGAATAGATGTATAACTATCAGTATATTAGTATGTTATGTAAAACGCCTAAAGGAGTTGTCTAGACATTTTGATTCTTTCTTTAGTAGCAACTGAATAAGAATTTAAAAACCACAAAACTGTTTACCTGGCAGAACGTTCATCGATTTTTCTCATAAACCACATTTCTGTTTACCTGTTTTTCTCATGAATTTAACTAGGTAAAAACCACATTTCTATTTACCTAAAGAGGAGCAACTGCTTTTTACTAGGATAGGTAAACAGTTTTGTGGTTTCTGGTAAACAATATAGTGGTTTCAGGTAAACAGTTATGTGGTTTAGGTAAATAGAATAGTGGTTTAGGTAAACAAAAATGTGGTTTGTGCTACAAAATGCAGTGATTTTTGGTAAACAACTTTGTGGTTTATGCGTAGTTTTTGGGTTTTAGGTAAACAGTTTTGTGGTTTTCTCCTTATAGAGAATCAAATTCATAATTGTCTAATTGTAGAATTGACTAATTGACGGAAAATCTACAAGTAAGTTTCTTTTTAGGTTATTATTTTGTCATTGAACTGCTTTCAAGTAAGAAACATTTTAGTAAGAGACTGACTCAAACGTTAGTTGCTGCTACAGTATAATATAATAGTGCCAAGAAAGCCCAATGGTCTTTTAGCCTTTGGATTTTCTTGGCACAAAATTTAGCCTTAATCTGTTTCCTTATGTTTATGTAAACGGCTAACTATCTTGTAGCCTCTTCCGTATCTTTTGCCTTTTATTCCAATCAGTCCACCATTATAATAATTCAGAACTTCATTTTTATGGAGTCTTGATAGGGTGGTGTTGAAACAGTTTATCTTGAGAGTAGGATAGAGTTGCATAGTCTTATCAATAAGACTCTCTTTGGTTTGCGGGAGGGACTCCTCTGTTAAGACTTTTACCATCGTAGATGCCAAAGAAGGTTTGGAATTATCTTTCAGGATAGTCTTTTCTTTTTTCTTTTCCTTCTTCTCCTTCTTCTTTTGGTTATCTACAGTTGGAGTGGTAGTCTTTTTCTCTTCCTTCTTTGCCTGTTTGGCAAAGGATTCCGCATTGATGTCAAGCTTCAGTCCCAGAATTTCCGAAATGATGTTCTTGAGGACATAGATGAACAACTCGCTGTCTTTACTCTTGAGTGAGGTCTCTTGTTTCCAGTAGCGACTCTTGAAAGCAAGTTGGGTCAACTCTTCAATCTCCTGTTCAGAAATATCTTCTTTGTTAGCGAGACGTGCATTGGCCACATTGAGGAATGAAGCAAAGGAGAAGGTGGAGAATTGACTTGGAATTACGTATGTGAAAATATGATTGTTTTCTCCCTTTGCTGAAGGATGTTTGAGATTAATCATACTCATCCCTTTTACCAGAGCAATTAAAAAAGCCATGCTGGCGTATGAGAGATTTGTATTTTCAACCTCACAGATTCCTTTATAGTCGAGGTTCTTATCCGAGATAAAGTTCATGGTAAAAATACCATAGTTAGTCCATTCTGTAGAATGGAGCAACTGCTGGAGTGTGGGATCTTCTGGTGCCCCCAAGCCTCTGTTAACGCTATCTATATAGCGACGCATTGTTTCTACTTCTTCCCATTGGAGAAGTGAATCATCTCCCGGCTCATGGTTTCTGATGCAGCCGATGGTTCCCAGTCTGATAACATCAGCAGAAGTTGAAGTTCGCAGGTGATTTGCGAGCTTGGCAAATAAATTAGGCATCCAGTCGAAATCATCAACCGGCGAATCTATATAATCTTCCTGATAGTGATTGTTATCAGTAAAATCTAAATCTTGATACATGCTATATTTTGTAAAAAATTGAATTCAAATCTTTCATTTGCAAAGGTAAGAAAAAATATTCTATTCTCCAAATTTTTGGCTAACTATTTGAACATCAGAGTATATTTTATGGTTTTGTTTGCTGAAAAATCACAAAAAATGGTCTTACTTGTAAAAAAGACCGACTTTTTAATAGTTTACAGGTCAAAAGGTGAGAAAGACTCTGTATTGTTGGCGCATAACAGTTGACCACCGCATGCACAACAGGTGTTGTGCATGTGCATATCAGCTGTGATGCATGCGCACAACAGCTGTTGTGCGACCGGAGATACTAACTGTCTCAACAACATATCCTATCTTTTCCAACAACATATCCTATCTCTTCCAACAACAAGAGAGAGGGTGGGGCATAACTCCATGACCCACCCTCTCTTGTTAAAATGCAATGTTCTGTAAATATTAAGCTTTACTGCCAGGAATGGCAGAAGCAACACCTTGGTGCATCATGCGCGATTTTTCCTTAGCCAAGGCTTGCATGTCTACAGCCACATCGTCTTCATCTACGATTTCTACGCCAGTCATCGTTTCGATTACGTCTTCCATGGAAACCACTCCTCTCAGACATCCGTATTCATCCACGATGATAGAGATGTGTTCTCGTTTTTCCAACATTTTTTCCCATATCTGGTATAGAGATTCATCCTCGTTGAAGGAAAGAATAGGACGCATCAGCTCGGATAATCTGGTTTGGAACTCATCGTCTGAAACCAATTTGAGAACCATATCTTTCAATACGTATCCCACAATGATATCTTTATTATTGTCATAAACGGGAATGCGTGAGAAATTCCATTCTTTCTGTTCGTAAAACTCCTTGGTAGTCAGATTCATGTTGGCTGATTCTACTACGATGGATGGAGTCATAACCTCCTTGGCCTTTACTCCTGCCAGGCGAATGCAGCTTTTGATGATCTTGCTTTCCGATTCGCGGAAGATGCCTTCTGTAGTACCTACATCTACCATGGCCGATACCTCTTCGCGACTCACGGAAGCCTGGTGGTTCTTCGGAGTAAATACCTTAGTGATAAGTTCCGAAAGCAGTACCAAAGGATAGGTGATAAAGATGAGCACACGGATGATCTTGGTAGATGTCATGGCAAGAGAGCGCCAATATGAAGCTCCGATGGTTTTCGGGATGATTTCTGAAAGTACCAGAATCAACAGAGTGAGAATGGCGGAAATGATGCCGAAGTATTCTTCGCCAAAGAGTTTCATAGACTCGGCTCCTACACCGGCAGAACCGATGGTGTGGGCGATGGTGTTGAGTGAAAGAATGGCACCCACCGGACGGTCTACGTTATTCTTATACTGTTTCATCAGTGAGGCAGTCTTGTTGCCTTGATTCTCCTTCATCGAGATAAACGACATCGGAGTAGAAAGTAATACCGCCTCCAGGACGGAGCATAAAAAGGATAGTGACAGAGCACCTAAAAAATATAAAATGATTAAACCCATGTAATTTTAAATTCGTTAATAATATGTTATCTCAAGCAAGATAGATATTATTTCCGAAGACTACAGTTGAGGATGTAATGGGGAACATTACATCTATGTTTATCCAATATAAGTGCATTTTTAAATACCATTACTATATGTTTCAATTTTCTGCAAAGATATAGATAAAAATACGAATTTACTATGTTTTTGTTGAAAATTAAATTGTTTTAATATGATTTTGGTAAATTTGTGTAGAAGTATAAAAAAATCTAATTTTAACAATAATATAATGTATAATTCATCAAGTATTTATGAATATTAGGTATTTTTGCAATCAGCATTTAGAAAACAGATTCAATATGAAAAAGAAAATACCTATCATTCTCCTTAACTTTACCGGCGTATACGAATTGGAGGCATTTGCCTCAAATAAGAATATTATCCATGTAGATTGCCGGGACATGAAAGGGGTAGACTGCTATTGTGACGAAGAGGGTAGCGAGGAACTGCATCGCCGATTGGCTCCTTTTCCTGCCAAAGCCGTTCATTTCATAGATTCCGGAGATTTCCATTATCTTACGGAATATTGGGTGTCAAGAATTCATGAACCTTTCTCGCTCATAGTTTTCGACCATCATCCGGATATGCAGCAACCGGAATGGGAGGGTGTTGTGTCATGTGGCGGTTGGGTGAGAGATGTATTGGAGAAAAACCCGTTTGTCAAACACATTATCATTGTGGGGGCCTCGGACGAGTTGATAGCCCAGGTGCCTGTTCACTTAAGAGAGAGGGTGTTGTTCTACAGTCAGGCAGAGATAGACCATCACCAGGCTTGGCCGTCGAAGGCTGGTAAACTTATACATGAGCCGGTTTACATATCCATCGACAAGGATGTATTGAGAAAGCAGGATGCCATCACCGACTGGAGCAATGGAGATATGACACTTATGCAGCTCCAAGCCGTGCTTCGCATCATCTATGCCCATGAAAAAGTGATAGGGATAGATATTACAGGCGAATGTTCCGCTACGCTTGACTATTTCTCTGAGTTGAAGGATGCAGAGATTAACAACGAGGCAAATGAAGAATTGCTAAGGATGATTCTGGAGGAGAACCATCCTTAGCCTTCTTAGGCGTAAGCTTGAAGAATACGGTCTAGCTCGTCGAGTTCTTCCTCCTTTGTTGCCCAGCTTGTCACGAATCGGCAGATGATTTCATGTTCGCTCTTTCTTTCCCATATCTCGAAT
>JAJWAL010000058.1:0-18978 GCA_021618535.1 Segatella copri
CTAAGCGTACAGATACCAGCAAGCGTTTCCGCATCTTCATCAAGCAGGGCGACTACACGATTCCTGCTGACGAAAGCAGCAAGGTTACAGGTAGCGACGGCAATAGTTACGCCAACCCTACCACCTATATGAATACACCAAATGTATCCATCATCGGCGAGGGAATGGACAACACCTCTCTGACCAACAGCGTTCCAAGCTCAGGTCAAGCAGCCAACGTATTGGAAGGTATCGGCAAGGGCGACGTACTCTGCCTGCAGAAGGGAGCAACAAATACTTACTTCCAGGATTTGAAGATGTACAGCAGCATGGGAGATGCCAAGGGTCGCGACATCGTACTCAACGACCAGAGCAACAAGACCATCTGCAAGAACGTAAACCTCTGGGCTTATCAGGATACCTACGTATCAAACAACCAGAACGGTAAATTCTACTTCGAAGACGGAATCCTCCGCGGTCGCACCGACTTCCTCTGCGGTAAGGGTGATGTATATTATAATAATGTAGAACTCTGGATGTGCGAAAAGGGAGGCTATCTCGCAGTTCCTTCTCAGCCTAAGAAGTATGGCTACATCTTCAAAGACTGTACCATCAAGGATGCTACTGCAGCAAAAGACCTGAACGGCAACTACACCTTGGGACGTCCATGGGGCAAGGGCACACCTATCGCTCTCTACATCGACACCAAGATGGAAGCCATCCCATCAGCAGCAGGATGGAGCGAGATGAGTGGCGGTTACCCTAAGCGTTTCGCTGAGTACAACTCTACCACATCAACAGGTAGTACAGTTGACCTCAAGGACAGAAAGAAAGTTTACGATGCCTACGATTCAAAGGATGGTGACAATTATGTAAACCGCCGCAATGAAACACCAGAAAGTCCTATCCTCACAGCAGAGGAAGCAGCGACCTTCACTGTTGAAAACATAATGGGTCAGGATGATGACTGGGATCCTACAGCAGCCACAGAGCAGGCTTCAGCACCAACAAACGTTAAGCTGAACGGCACAACCCTCACTTGGGACAACAACGACTACGCTCTTCTCTGGGCAATATGCAAAAACGGCAAGGTAGTAAACTTCACCATCACTCCTAGCTACATAGTAGATGATGCCTCAGCAACATGGGGTGTACGTGCAGCCAACGAGATGGGCGGTTTGAGCGAAGCTACAACAATAGGTCAAGGCACCGGCATCCGCGACATCACCTCAGCTACAGAAGCAGCAGTCATCAAGACCGCTATCTATGCAGCCGACGGCACCCAGCTCTCAAACCTTCAGAAGGGTATCAACATCATTGTGAAGACCCTGGCAGATGGCAGCAAGAAGACAAGCAAGGTCATCGTAAAGTAAAGAAACAGAGACATTAAGTAAATTGATTGACAGATAACATTCGGAGTGCAATATCCCCACCCTCATTCAGAAGGGTGCTGGATATTGCACTTTTTCTTTGTTCTCATAAAATATGTGAAAGCCACCGAAAGATATGAAAGAATAAAGGAAACATATAAAAAAACAGAGTGTTTACGTAAAAAAATGTAAACGTTTACGTAAATTTTTACCTCAAATATATCTCTATTCTCATATTTTTTATCTAATTTTGCAGCAAGAAAACCAAGACTTAGCTAACGCTATGCATCAAGGTTGCCCTACTCGGAGCCTTCGGGAGCCAAGAGGAACAGCCATGATAAAGCAACTGCTCAGGACTGGGATTCTACTTAAAAACATTTCAAAAACATTAGAAAATTAGTAATTTAGAATAAGTTTTATCTAAACCTAAAGTGTATGTCTGGTAATTTTAGAAAAAAGAAAATTGCTTTGGCGGGCGCACTGATGTTCGTAGTAACAAGTGTATCTGCACAAACAGTAAAAGGCGTTGTTACTGACAATACAGGTGAGCCTATTATCGGCGCCTCTGTCATGGAGGTTGGTCAAGCTGGTAATGGTGGTATCACTGACATTGATGGTAACTTCACCGTTAATTTGAAAGGCAGCAGTAAGAAACTGAAGATTTCATACATCGGTATGAAAGCTAAGGAGATTAATGTTGCAGGTAAAACAACCATTTCAGTAAAGCTCGAGGACGAAGCTAACTCCCTCAACGATGTTGTTGTCATCGGTTACGGTACTGTTAGAAAGAAAGATTTGACCGGTGCCGTTGCTACCGTAAAGGGTGATGACCTGACCAAGGTTCCTGTTACAAATGCAGCAGAAGCTTTGACTGGTAAGTTGCCTGGTGTGCAGATTACAACTACCGATGGTTCACCTGATGCAGAAATGATTATCAAGGTGCGTGGTGGTGGTTCTATCACTGGTGACAACTCTCCTCTCTACATCGTAGACGGATTCCCTGTATCCAGCATCGGTGACATTGCTCCTTCTGACATTGAGGACATTACCGTACTGAAGGACGCAGCTTCTACAGCTATCTATGGTTCTCAGGGTGCAAATGGTGTAATCTTGGTTACTACCAAGGGCGCTAAGTCTGGTAAGACAGTTGTTTCTTACAATGGCTACGTTCAGGGCAAGAGCATCGCCAAGACTCTTGACACCATGACTCCTTATCAGTACGTTAAGTACAACTATGAGCGTGCTGCTCTCCGCGGTACATCTGATATCAGTAGCTTCGAAAAGCGTTTCGGTTCTTTCGGAGACCTCGACTTGTATCAGTATCAGCAGGGTCATGACTGGCAGAATGAAATGTTCGGTAATCACGATCTCTCACAGTCACACAACGTAAGTGTTAGTGGTGGTTCTGAAAAGACTAAGTTCAACCTCAGCGGTACTTACACCAACGACAACAGTTTGATGAAGACCAATGGTTACGACCGTTTCAATGTAAACTTCAAGTTGAATCATGAGATTTGCAAGAACTTGAAGCTCGACTTCGGTATGCGTCTTGCTGATGTTACAACCAAGGGTGTTGGTACAGGTGGTGGTACTTATAAGATCCGTTCTTATGAGGCTATTACCAAGGGTCCTGTAAATGGTCTCTACGATCAGCTCGACATCGACCCTTCAACTCTTCCAGACGATGAGTATGATGAGTACATCTCTATTACCCGCAGTCTGCAGGATAAGGTAAACGACTACTGGAGAAGAAAGAATGAGCGCCGTTACAACTATAATGGTGCCATCACATGGAAGTTCCTCAAGAACTTCACATACCGTGCTGAGGCAGGTTACGATTACACCTTCTTCCAGCAGAAAGATTACTATGCAGCTTTGAGTGACAAAGCAGTAAAGGATGGCGGTAGCCTTCCTATGGGTGAATGGACCAAGAAAGATACTTGGAAGCTCCGTCTGACCCACACCTTGACTTACAACAAGACATTTAACAAGGTACACAATCTGAACGCCATGATTGGCCAGGAGTATGTAGCAACAAACAATGAGAGCCTCAGTATTATCGCTAAATACTTCCAGAAGGACATTGCTCCAGAGAAGATGTTTGCAAGTCTTGCATCAAACTCAGGTGCAACAGGTGCTCGTACCATTAACTCTTCATTGGGTCAGGAAGATCGTACACTTTCTTTCTTCGGCCGTTTGAACTACTCTTATGCAGACCGCTATTTGCTGACATTCACTATGCGTGCTGATGGTTCTTCTAAGTTTGTGAAGGACAACCGTTGGGGCTACTTCCCTGCTGCCGCATTGGGATGGCGTATTGCAGAAGAGCCTTGGATGAAGAATACCAAGGACTGGTTGTCTAACCTGAAACTCCGTTTCTCTTATGGTACAGCAGGTAACAACCGTATCAGCTCTGCCATGTATGAGACAACTTACAGGGCTTATGGTAGCGGTAAATATTATGGTGCAGGTAACCAGCAGAACCCTCACTATACATTGAACAATTCTCAGTTGGCTAACCCTGAGTTGAAGTGGGAGACCACCATTACACGTAACGTCGGTTTGGACTTCGGTTTCTTCGACGAGCGTATCTCAGGTAGCTTGGATTACTACTGGAACACCACAAAGGATCTTCTCCTCGATGCTCCTGTAACAGCTATCGGTTACACATCCATGCAGCAGAACATCGGTCAGACATCTAACCGCGGTGTTGAGTTGAACTTGAATGCAGCTATCCTCCGCAAGAAGGATTACTCTTTGAACTTCAACTTCAATGTTGGTTTCAATAAAAACAAGGTTGACAAGTTGGCAGGTGGTCAGACTTACCAGACTTACAACTCTGGTGCCTTCTCTACCGATATGCGCGGTTACGACGACTACCGTGTAGTTGTTGGTCAGCCTCTCGGATTGGTTTACGGTTTCGTTTGCGACGGTTTCTATACTGTTGATGACTTCCAGACCACAACCGATGAGAACGGTAAGACACAGTTTGTATTTGACAAGAGCGGTAACTATGTTCTGAAGGAAGGTGTAGTAGATGGTTCATTCATCACTGCAGGTTCTAAGGCAGGTCTCCGTCCAGGTGCAATGAAGGTAAGAGACCTTGATGGTGACAAGAAGATTTCAGAGTCAGACCGCACCATCATCGGTAAGACTCAGCCTAAGTTCCAGGGTGGTTTCGGTCTCAATGCTACATACAAGTGGTTTGACTTAACTGCCAACTTCAACTTCGTAGTTGGTAATGACGTTTACAACCTCGACAAGATGGTTACATCACAGTCATACCGTAATACATACGCAAGTCTTCGTCAGGAAATGTCTCCTGTAACATTGGGCGGTAAGGCATGGACTTACATGGATCAGGCTACAGGTGAAATCATAACAGATTACGAGACTTTGAAGAATATGAATGCAAATGCTTCTATCTGGAGCGCAGCAACTTTGTCAGATAACAACCCTGTACCTTCATCATGGGCTGTTGAGGACGGTTCATTCCTCCGTTTGCAGAACTTGACAGTAGGTTTCACGTTCCCTAAGGAGTGGACCAAGAAGTTCGCTTGCAACTCACTGCGCATGTACTGCACATTGACAAACTTGTTCTGCTTGACCAACTACTCAGGTTATGATCCAGAGGTTAACTCATCAATCCGTGGCAGCAAGACCAGCGGTTTGACTCCAGGTGCTGACTTCTCATCATATCCTAAGTCATTCTCTTGGACAGCAGGTGTAAACATTTCATTCTAATAGAAAACAAGATACAAATTATGAAACGTATATTTCTATATATATCAATGTTCATTGCAGGAGCAAGTTTTAACTCTTGTAGTGACTTATTGGACACAGAGACTTTGTCTACAGACAATTTGAGCTATCTGTGTTCCAACGCAACTGATGCCCGCAAGATGGTAGACCACGTATATGCCTACTTCTGCGAGGATACTTATACATCACGTATGGGCACCAACTGGATGCAGAATACTGATGTAGAGATCGGTTTCGTAAAGAAGGCTCAAGCTACAGAGACAACACGTCGCGGTATCTGGACCCTTAACCCATCATACTTCGGTGATATCAAGAACTGCTGGAACAACACCCAGAAAGCCATTGACTTCGCTAACCAGTGTATTGAAGGTATTGAGGCAAGCGATGCTTACAAGAATGGAGATGCAGATATGAAGCAACTTCATGGTGAAGCTATCTGTCTTCGTGCATACTGGTATTTCTTGATGTGTAACTTCTGGGGTGACGTGCCATTTGCTACAACTCCTACATCTAAGGACGATATGCACAATGATCCACGTACAGATAAGAACATCATCTATACCCACTTGATTCAGGACCTCATCAACAACGAGGGTGAGATGCAGTGGAGCAGCAAAGCTACAGTAGAGCGTATGAACCGTGAGTTCGCTCTCGGTTTCATCACCAAGTTGGCTATGTTCCGTGCAGGTTACTCTATGCAGGCAGATGGTACAATGGCCCGCAGCACAGGTACAGGCGACGAATACACTGTACATTATGTAGATGAGAATGGCAACGAGGCAACAGCTACTACTGCAGACGATTACTACAAGGTTGCTAAGGCTTATGCCAAGAAGTTGATTTCCTTGAAGGACCGTCAGCTCAACAACAACTTCAAGCAGATCTTTGATAATGAAATCAACGGCTGCAACCCTGCTAATGGTGATGTATTGTTCGAGATGGGTTATGTTCCAAACTCAGGTGGTGACATCGGCTGGTGCCTTGGCTTGAGCGTAGTTTCAAGTTCTAAGGGTGCTGGTACTACTTATACCAACCTAACTCCAAGCTATGCATGCTCATTCAACGCACAAGACCAGCGCCTGAAGGCAACATGTGCTAACTACCGTTGGTTGTACGACAGCAAGCAGGCTGCAGTGGATGGTGTCAACATCCAGCCAGCTAAATGGTGCCGCATGGATTTAAGTGTCAACAATGTTGAGTCTAAGGGTACAGGTATCAACTTCCCTATCCTCCGATATGCTGACGTATTGTTGCTCCTCGCAGAGGCAGACAATGAAATCAACAATGGTCCTACTGCTGAGGCAAAGGAGATGTTGAAGCGAGTTCGTAACCGTGCCTTCGCAAATGCAACCAATAAGAACGAGATGGTGAATGAATATGTTGATAATCTCAACGACCACGACTCTTTCAAGAAAGCTATCATCAACGAGCGTGCTTGGGAGTTTGGCGGTGAGTGCATCCGTAAGTTCGACCTCGTTCGTTGGAACTACTATTCAGATGCCATCGTCAACACGTTGGAGTGGGTTCGTGATGTAACCATGAACTACAACCAGCTCCGTCTTGAGAATGGTGAGTTCATCTACGACAAGACTAAGGAAATTGTTGACATGGGCATCGCACCACGCCTCTACTACAACTATGTAAATGGCGAGGTTCAGTTCGAGAACAACTATTTCACTTATCGTGATAACAGTGCAAGCCCATACAAAGAGGCAACAACACTTGCAGATGATGACATCAAAACTGCAGGAGCAACTTTCGATGGTTTGAAATACATCAAGTTCTTGGATACATACATGTCTGTTAGCGACACAGATCCTACAACAAAGACTGAGTATGGAACCGACGCAGATGGCAATAAGATCAAGAAGGGTGTCATGAATGAGTCTTTCTTATACTCATGGTTTGGTTTGACAGACGGAGTAGTAACAACGGGTGCAGAAGACATGGAACCTCTCCGCAAAAAGGTAACTCCATACATTTTGCCTATCCCTAAGGACAACATCGCCTCTTCAAATGGCGTATTGTCTAACGATGGTTATGCTATCCGCAACAAGTAAATCGGGTTATGTAGTCCATAACAATTAAAAGTAAGTAATTATGAAATACAATAAATATATATTGACTATGCTTTTCGCTGCTACAGTTGGAGCCACTATGGTGAGCTGTAGCGACGATGACAACTTGGGCGATGCACCTCGTTTGTTCCGTCCAATTGCAAGCGCAACAGTCAACTCAAATACCTTGAAAGTAGAATGGGATAAAATCCAGGGTGCTACTGGTTATGAGTTGGAATTGGGTCTTGTGACATCTACTGATGAAGATGGCACAAACCACCTGAAAGTTATCAAGAAAGCCACTACAGAAGATGACAACTATACTTTCGATGACTTAGGATGGGATGAGAAGTATGCTGTTAGAATCAAGTGTATTGGTGATAACAAGGAATCTGAGTATTATGAGATTAAGGCTCAGAGCATCAACTATCCTACAAAGGTTTCAGGTGCTAAGGCTATTGATAATGCTGCTCGTGTATCTTGGGGAGAAGGTGGTCAGAAAATTAAGTATGTAATGGCTTGCCCTGCAGAAGAAGCAGAAAACCATGATACCATCGCAGTTAAAGTTAGCGATGCTGACTATGCTCAGGGATATGTAGATATCTATGGTTTGCAGCCAGAAACATCATACACATTCAAGACATACGACAGTTCTTCAGACTTCAATAATACTACCTATGCAGGTAAAACAACAGCTACAACCAAGGCTAGCGTCAACTTCGACGAGAAGTATGGAGAAGGCATGTGGCTGGATACTCGTAACTGGGACACCAAGCAAGCTAAGGATACATTGAAGACTGCTGAGTTCTGGGATATGGTTAAGGACGGTATGACTGTCATCCTCCGTGGTGAACAGGAATACAAGATTAGCAATGCTATCAACCTCGACCGCAATGTAACCTTCATTACCGGTATGACATTGGGCGGTAATGCTCAGTTCACATTCACTGGTGGTATGAACATCAAGAAGGGTGTTAATATCGATAAGGTGAAGTTCGAAAGCATCGATATGATTAGCGATAAACAAGCTGATAAAGATGCATTCATCGCTGGTACAGACAAGGGCTTCGGTGGTCGCCAGGTTATCAATGTCAGCGGTACAGGTTCTACCATCAATGAACTCATCTTCAACGATTGCTACATCCGCGGTTTCCGTGGCGTAGTCAGAGGTCAGAAGAACAACGACAATTTCTTGAACATTACCTTCAAGGGTTGTACTATTGATGGTGTCGGTGATCAGGGTGTTGTAACCATCGCAGATAAGGGTGGAGATTTCCGCAACGTAACATTCGATGATTGTACTATTACAAACATTGTCATACTTTGCGACTTGCGTAAGACAGCCCAGACTCCTACTGTAAACGTAAACAACTGTACATTCTGCTATGCTCCTATGGAGACTACAGCAAATGCTAACACACCATTGTTCCGTTTCGCATCAAATGCTGCAAACTTGAACATCACCAACAGCATCTTTGGTCCTTCTATGGCTACAGATGGAAGTGCAGGAGCAAAACTTCAGCTTTACACACCTGGTGTCAAGGGAAGTGTTCTTCTGAATGGTGCAAGCACAGTGCTTTCTGTTGCAGGTTCATACAAGACTAACTTTGCTTACACACCTATCGGTGCAGACGCTACTACATATGGTATTGACGGTCTCATCGACTTCAAGGGGTCTGAGACAGAACTTTGGACTGCTCCAGCAAACGGAGAATTCAAGTTCAACGCAAGTCTTGACAGTGAAGCAGGTGCTTCTAAGTGGAAGTAATCCTACCATCAATCATATTAAAGTGCAATGCCCCATCGGGCGTTGCACTTTTTTTTTGTTATCTCTCCCCTACCACTCACCAAAAACTTTTTTTGCTAATTTCTTGGAAGTTACGAAAGAAAAGCGTATCTTTGCAGCGATAGTACCTAAGGAAGAGTGTACTACGTTTTTAGATTGTTGGATTTATAATTTAAAGCATATGGAGACATTGGAAAAAATGCCTTTCGAGGCTCAACATAAGATATTCAAGAGATTGGCAGAAATCGCCGACTCCAAGAGCCTGACCAAAGAGGAACAGGAGAAATACGATAACAGCATGATGGTCATGTGGGACAATTATGCGGTATACAAGCATGCTGAGGAGAAAGGTATAGAGAAAGGTATAGAAAAAGGTAGGAAAGAAGGCAAGGAAGAAGGTAGAAAAGAAGGCAAGGAAGAAGGTAGAAAAGAAGGTAAAGAAGAAGGCAGAAAAGAAGGAATAGAAGAAGGTATTGTAAAAGGCGTGAAAAAAAGTAGAAAAGAGCTTGCAATGAAGTTGTTAGCGCGCAATACTCCATTAGATGATATTGCCGATCTTACCGACTTATCTATTGATGAGATTAAGAAATTGGAACAATAAAATGAGTTCTAAACGTGTACTACGTTTTCAGTTTGTTGGATTTATAAATTGAAATATATGGAGATAGTAGAACAATTCCCTTGCGAAGCTCTTGATAAGATATTCAAGAAATTGGCTGAATACGCCGACTCCAAGTCCCTGTCCAAAGAGGAACAGGAGAAATACGATAACAGCATGATGGTCATGTGGGACAATTATGCGGTATATAAGCATGCTGTGGAGAAAGCCTATAAAAAAGGATACGAAGAAGGGAAGAAAGAAGGATATGAAGAAGGAAAGAGAAAAGCCAGCAAAAAGATTGCTTTAAAGTTGTTGACATACAACTTTCCTATAGACGAAATTGCTGATATTACCGACTTATCTATTGATGAGATCAAGAAATTGGAACAATATAATTAACAAAACTTTCGCAAATTTTGCCCCACACGCCCTGAAGGGGCAGAAGCTCCTAGCCCAGGGCATCGCCCTGGGTAATTACGAATGCAAACCTGTCGCCCTGTAAGGGCAAAAGCTTTAAAATACCGAGCAATATACAAAGCTTTTGCCCTTACAGGGCGCCTAGCTGACTGCTACTATACCCAGGGCGATGCCCTGGGCTAGGAGCTTTTGGGCCTTCAGCCCGTTCTTGAACCACATGCGAAAGTTCAGAATGTAAAAAACGCAAGCCCGCTAGGCGTAAAAAGAACGCCTGGCGGGCTTGCGTTTATGGTTGTACAACTAAATAGGTTATGGTTGTACAACTAAATAGGTTATGGTTGTACGACTAAATGGGTTATGGTCGTACGACTAAATGGGTTATGGTTGTACAACTAAATGGGTTATGGTCGTACGACTAAATGGGTTATAGTTGTACAACTAAATGGGTTATGGTCGTACAACTATAGGGTGTATGGTCGTACAACTATAGGGTGTATGGTCGTACGACTATAAGGGTTGTAGTTGTACGATTAAAAGGTGTTGTCACTAGGCTCAGCAGAGCTGCTGAGCCTAGTGGCAACCTTCGAGAAGCTGTCTCCTTCAACCTAAGAAACTATCTCTTTAAACTAAAAGAGACGTTTTCTTGAACCCAAAGAAACGTCTCCTTGAACTAAAAGAAACGTCTCCTTGAACCCAAAGAAACGTCTCCTTTTGCTTATTTAATCACATTCTTTCGCAAGTTATGCCCCTTCAGCCCGTTCTTAAACCACTTGCGAAAGTTCAGTAAGAATAATAGAGGGCGTGTCATAAGTGCGATGACATTCCCTCTTTTTTGGGAACTTCAACCACTTCTGTCAACTAACCCAACCACTTCATTCAGCCAACGCAGCCACTTCATTCTATCAAATAAAGTGCCTCATTCGAGCTACGAATACACCTCTTCAAGCCAACGCAGTCGAATCTTCAAGTCAGCGCAGTCATATCTTCGAGCCAGCAGAAACCTCTGACTTTTTTATAAAACCAAGGCTAAAAACCTCTGACTTTTTTATGTTTTGACACCAAAAAACCTCTGACTTTTTAAAAATAACTGATTAGTCAACCCTCTTTATGCTATTTCTAACTTGTTTTCTTGTGGTGAAAGACTTCTACAGAAGTCTTTTTCTTCGATTTTGTTGTCACATCTACCACTCGTGCTATAACTCTCTGATTATGAACGAATAACGGGTGGCAATAAGCGGTATTTTTATTGTCACTTATTGTCACCTATTACCACGCCCCCTGGTAAGCGGCTCCGCTTACTATGGGCTGCTGAAATTACGTCACGACGTAGCATTTGCTGCGTCCCGACGTAATAACCGGTGCGTCGCGACGCAGCAACAGATACGTCGCGACGTAATTCCGGCTACCTCCTGCCCCGTCAAATAAGCCGCACCTGCAAGCCTGAATCAACACCATTAAAGGCTATATTGTAAAACCAACACTTACGAAAACGTTTACGTTAGATTTTTCATTAATTTTATTCGCCTTTTGATAATTTTCACTACTTTTGTAGCAGAAATCTAAAGATTATAATAAAAAATCTAAGATTCCTTATGATCTATAGAGAATCAAACACGACTACAACTAATCGCTAGTAAGTTCAATTAGACCAAAACTTAACAAGATATAATAATAACCTACAAAACAAACATCGTTATGTATCAACAACTGAAACGTGCCAGCATGGCACTGACCTTGAGTTCGGTTTGTTTCCTCGCCTTTGCGCAGAAAACAATCCAAGGTACCGTTAAGGATGCTAATGGCGAGCCAATGATTGGTGTAACCATTACTGACCAGAATGGTAAGGCTGGTGGTATCACCGACCTTGACGGTAAGTTTACCATCCAGAACGCTGACCCTAATGCGGTCTTGACTTTCAGCTACATTGGCTGCAAGCCTAAGAAAGTGAAAGTAGGAAGTCAGAAAACATGGAACATCGTACTTGAAGATGACAATGCAGCTCTTGATGAGGTCGTTGTCGTTGGTTACGGTACTATGCGCAAACGCGACGTAACCGGTTCTATCGCATCTGTCAACTCAGAAAAGATTGCCGCTCGCGGTACTACCAATCTTGCAGAGTCTCTGCAGGGTTCTGTTCCTGGTGTTAACATCACCCAGTCTGGTAGCCGTGCAGGTGCAGGCTTCAATATTCAGGTTCGTGGACAGGCTTCCATCAACAAGCAGGCACAGCCATTGTATGTTATCGATGGTGTGGTTTGCGACAACATGGACTTCCTCAACCCTGACGATATCGACCGCATCGACGTATTGAAAGATGCATCTTCTACCGCTATCTATGGTTCCCGTGCTTCTGCCGGTGTCATCATGATTACCACCAAGGGCAGCAAGGGTGCAGACAAGGCACAAAAGGCAACTATCTCTTATGATGGATATTATGGTATCAAGAAGGTGGCACGCATGCCTGAGTTTATGGATGCCAACGAGTTCATGGATTACCGATTTGCCAGATATACCACGCTCGACGGAAAGAGCTACGATGGCTCAAGCCGCAAGGGTGTTGATGCAGAAGGACATCCACATTATATCATCAAGGATACCGACTTGAATTCAGCCTTCCTTGCCCGCAAGGGAGCAACCAGCTATAAAGATTCCAAACTTTATGAGTTGATGATGGATCCAAGCTTCGACGGTTACGACTGGAAAAAGCAAGTAACCCGTACAGCCGCCCAGCAGAACCACTTTATCAGTGCTGCCGGTGCTACTGACAAGGTCAACTACCGTGTAGGTATGGGTTATCAGGGAGAAGAGAACGTATTCAAGGGCAACGACTACGAGCGTTTCAACTTCAAGGGATCTATGGATGCCAAGCTCTCCAAGATTTTTGAAGCAGGTTTCTCTGCCAACATGTCAATGAGCCGCACCCAGGATGTATGTACCGATGGTACTTATTCTCCATACGTGAATGCATTCTATTTCAACCCATTCGTATCTCCTACAGATGCAGATGGCAACCTGATTCCTAATCCGGGAGCAAAGGCTGCCTTTGAATCTGACGCACAGTTTACATCTACATACAACCCACTCATCGATTTGAATGACGGTAACTATACCAATGAGACCAAAAAGTACCGACTGATGGGTAACTTCTACCTGCGTGCCAACATCATCAAGGGATTGAAGTTTACAACCACCTTCTCTCCTAACTACTCTCACAAGCGCCAGGGCATCTTCTATGCAACAGGTATCAAAGAGGGTAATGATGTAGGTTCTACTTACTACCAGAAAAACAAGACCAACTTCGGTTCTGTTGCCAATACAACCCGTGTAGACTGGACTTGGGATAACCAGTTTGACTATAACCGAACATTTGGCGACCACACCTTTGGTGCCATGGCATTGTTCTCACTCTACAAGAGCAACACAGAATACCAGTATGAAGAGGGCAAGGGTATCGCCAGCGACCACACGACATTCCACAACCTGGGAACAGCCAGCGGCGACAAGGTACTCTCAAGCGACTATACTGAGTCATCACTGGAGTCATTCGCTTTCCGTGCCAACTATTCTTACAAGGGCCGCTACATGGCTACAGCTACACTCCGTACCGATGGTAGTTCCCGTTTCGCAGACGGCAACCGCTGGGGCTGGTTCCCTTCTGTAGCTGCTGCATGGCGTTTCTCGGATGAAGCATGGATGAAGCAGTTCAGCAACTGGTTGGACAATGCTAAACTCCGTCTTTCATACGGTGTTACCGGTAACAACAATGTGGGTGACTATGTAACTATCGCTTCAGCTACAGGTCCAACATATGTAACTATTGACGGCAAAGAGGTACAGGGTTATCATCCTAACGGATTGATAAATACAGAACTCATCTGGGAGAAAGTAAAGGAGTTTGACCTCGGTCTCGACTTGAGTTTCCTGAAGAACCGCATCAATGTAACAGCCGACTTCTACAACCGTCTTTCTGATGGTCAGATTATGTCTCGTTCAGTGCCTATCGAAACTGGTGAGAAGACTTCAACCTTCAATGTAGGTTCTGTCCAGAACAGAGGTATTGAACTCGGTTTGAACTTTAACATCATCAACAAGAAAGACTTCTCCTGGAGTGCGAACGTAAACTTCGCCCGCAACTGGAACAAGATTAAGGAGTTGAGTAATGGTAAGGTTGATGAGGTAGCCAACAACTGGTTTATCGGTGAGCCTCTGAACGTACTCCGTGACTATACCCATACAGATGTCATCACCGACAAGGGTGTAACCATGCACACCATGAATGGTGACAAGCACTATACCCTGAAGGAATTCTATGAGAAGTATGGCACTAAATATAAATGGTATGAAGGTCAGGTAGCCGTAAACGACTGGAACGATGACGGTAAGATTGACGACAACGATAAGCAGATTTATGGTTGCACAGACCCTCGCTGGACCGGCAGTTTCTCTACCAATGTTTACTTCAAGGGTTTCGACTTCTCTATCATGTTCTATACCAAGAGCGGATTCTGGTCACGCAGCTACTTCCACGAGAAGTATATGAAATATAGCGACCGTGGTAATGCCCATATGCAGCTGGATTACTACATACCAAAGGGAGCGCCAATCATCGATCATGCAACAGGTGATATAACAACCGCAACAGAAACCCACTACGGAAAGTATCCTTATCCAAACAACAGCGATACATCCATGGGTGGTTACTTCGGCGACAAGGGTTCAGCCAAGGGAGAAGGCTTCCAGTATCAGAAGACCTCTTTCACCAAGGTTAAGAACATCACCCTGGGTTACACCTTGCCAAAGAACGTAGTGAGCAAGGCAGGTATCAGAAACCTCCGTGTTTATGTAAACGTTCTGAACCCATTCTGCTTCACCAACTATAAGGGCTTCGACCCTGAGTGGGCATCAGAGAATCTGCAGAATGGCGGTCCATCATCTGTAACCTATCAGTTTGGTGTAAATCTTAAGTTCTAATCTCATTAAATGAAGTAAACAATTATGAAAAAGATATTATATAGCATAGCATTGGCGGCGTGCTGCATGGGAACCATGACAAGTTGCAGCGACTTCCTGGATGCTAGCAACAAGTCGAATGTAACTGATAAACAGACATTTGCTACAAAAGAAGGCTTCAATAGCCTCGTCAATGATGCCTACCAGCATCTGCAAAACGTTTATGCAGCTCCTCTGTTCACAAGCTGTTTTTCAGCAGGAACAGATATGTATGCCGATGCCCGTAACAAGATGAACGAGCCTTTGAACACTTACGAGACTCTGACTCCAGAAAATACGGACATCAAGAATCTCTATACTTACCTCTATGCAGGTATCCGTGCAGCCAACTCTGTGTCATATTATGCACAGACAGCACAAATTGATGACAAGACGAAGGGTCAGCTTGTAGGCGAAGCCCGTGTTTTGGCAGCCTACGAGTATTATCTCCTGGTAAACAACTTCGGTGGTGTGCCTATCATGAAGGACTTCCTTACCACTGCAGGCACAGGATATCCTAAGTCTTCTGCTGAAGATGTATACGCCTATATCATCAGCGAACTCGAAGATGTTATCAGCAAGAATGTGCTCCAGGCTTCTACAGCTACCAAGGGTGGCGGCAGAATCAGCCAGGAAACAGCCAAGGCTATTCTTGCCAAGACCTACCTTTCTGCAGCATGGGATCTCAACAAGCAGGAATACTTCTCTAAGGCTGCTGCTCTTGCCGATGAGGTGATAGCAGGCAGAAGACTGACGACCCCATATGCCAAACTCTGGAAGGCAGACGGATCGGGCGATGACAACGAAGAGTTCCTTTGGGATGTGGAGTATGATCTGGCTACAGCCAACAACACCACATCAGGCGGTACAGAATGGAGCGGTTACTACTGCAACTATCTGGGTGGAAACGAAGATAATATCAAGGCTACAACCTCCAGCTATGTGCCTACCCTCTATGCTCTGCATTGCTTCAAGAAGGGCGACCAGCGTTACGATGCTACATTCATGAAAGAGTTGCCGGACATTAACAAGGGCAATGCAGCAGGCACCGGTTACTGGACCTGGTATAAGAATGGTGAGAGTCTGGTAGGTAAGCCAGTAACCCGCTACTATTCTGCATGGTATGAAACAGATGCCGATTTTGAAGCATGGAAGGCTATAGATCCTGCAAACAGAGCAAACACCTATCGCATTCCGATGGATTCACAGACCAAAGAGGCGCAGAATATGGATGGCCAAGATATGGAATATTACGACAACCAGCAGCTGGTATATGGTTCAAGTCCTTGCAAGAAGTTTGACGACAGCAAGACAGCTAAAACAGAGAAGAATACCTGCTATCGCGACATCCATATCATCACTTTGCCAGAGATGTATCTCGTAGCAGCCGAGGCTTATCTGAAGGCTGGCGATAACCCTAAGGCATTGGCACGACTCAATGAGGTTCACCAGCGCGCTGGTCTCCCTGCACTTACAGGAACAGTTACCATCGACAACATTCTTGATGAGAATGCCTGCGAGAACTTCGGCAATGAGGCTCGTTGGATGGATCTTCGCAGAACGCAGACTCTGGTAGAGCGTTGCACCAAGTATAACCATGAGATGGGAGACAAGGCTGCCCAATATATCGGCAAGAAGCTTCTTCGCCCTATCCCACAGGCTGCAATTGATGCCAACGATAATTTGTCATTAGCTGACCAGAATCCTGGTTACTAATCAAAGTCATTATGTTGATAACAAAACCTATCAGGACATACGTTAATCATTAGGTTTAAGACCGTATCCTAGGGAGATGTTTCCCGACGGATGCGGTCTTTCTTTTTTGTTCTATCAGCAAGAGATACGTAATCGTTTTCGTAGATTTTCATTCCCAATCTGCATGTGATACACAAGAAAAGTCGTAACTTTGCACAAAATCTTATAGAAAAGAAAATAATAAATTAGATAAACCTAAGAAGAAATGAAGAAATCAATCATTAAGACAGTCGTGCTGGCAGCACTCATGGCTCTGCCTATGTTCGCTAAAGCACAAACTTTCGCTGGTATCACAGCCGAGCAGAATGCACAGAACACTCCTGAAGGATGGACTGCTGTAGACCTGCCAAAGTTGCCTGCCATCACATCGGCAAACACGTTTAACATCAAGGATTATGGTGCCTCTACATCTGCTGCAGACAATACCAAGGCTATCCAGAAAGCGCTTGATGCTGTACCTACAACAGGTGGTATGGTCGTGATTCCTGCCGGCACATGGATGTTTGGTAGTAAAGACCAGATGACCAGCACTACCGAGGTACTCAGCATCAAGTCAAAGACTGTGCTCCACCTTTGCAAAGGTGCTACATTGAAACTCGTAGAATATGGAAAGGCACCAAATAACAAAACAATCTTTATTGGTTGCAAGAATAAGAACCAGAGCGATATTGTTATAGAGGGCGAAGGTGAAACTTCTATTATCGATGGTCAGGGAACCCGCTGGTGGAAGGCTCGCGACAATAAGGAGACATTCAATCCTGGAGCCATGATCCGCTTCGAGAAAGGCAGCCGATTCCTGATTCGCAATCTCAAGGTTCAGAATACTCCAGGTGTCAACATCACCTTGAGTAACAGCAATGGTGCAAACAATGGTACTGTACATGATGTTACCATCTATAACCCATCTTCTGAAACAAAGACAGAACAGCCTTCTCATAACACAGACGGTATCTCTATCTGGGGTCACCACATGAACATCTATAACTGTAACATCAGTACAGGTGATGACAACGTGGTCTGCGATAACGATGCACAATATATCCATGTATGGAACTGCGACTTCGGTACAGGACACGGAGCTTCTATCGGCAGCTACACCAAGAACATCAAGCATGTATGGTTTGATAATATCACCATGAACGGTACCACAGCAGGTATCCGCATGAAGACAGGTATCAACAACGACGGTACGCTCCGTGGCGGTGGCGAGGAAGACTGGAAGTTTACCAATTTCACCATGACCAACGTGAAGAATCCGCTCTTTATCGACTGTTTCTACGACAAGAACTACAACAGCGACCCTGCCATAGATAAGGCAAACGCAAGAGCACTGGACGACACTACCCCAACCTATAATGGTATTTATCTTCAGAACGTAAAGACAACAGATGTCTGCGATGGCAACGCCATCTTCCTGGTGGGTCGCCCAGAGAGCCACATCAAGAACGTGACACTCGACAATGTGCAGATTTCGGCAAAGCAGGGTATCGACATCCGTTTCGTAGATAATCTCGTGTTCAAGAACAACTCTAAGATTACCGTAAGCAGCGGTTCTATCTGGCTTAAGAAGTATGACTCCACATGGACAGACGAGTGTGGTGCTACATCTACAGGTTCTACCGTAACAGACACAAAAGGTCCTTTCACATTGAACTCAAAGACCTTGACGGATAAGACTGCCGGTTCTTTCAGCAACGGCTTCGCTATCAGCAATGAGAAGGGAAAGACATACGATATTGGTTCTGGTACAAACTACATCAAGTACAGCACCAATCCATATACCATCATCATTCCTGACGGCATAAAGATTGTCAAAATGGATATCGAGGGAAAAGACAATTACACAGATGCTGATGCCTATATCGGCGAGATAAACGGCAAAAACTATGATGCTTCAACCTATGTTTTTCCAAAAGACAAGAGCTTAAAGAAATATACAGTAGAGTTTGATTCACCTGTAGAGCACACGCTGACCTTCACTCCGAAAGGAAAGCAGTGCATCTTGCAGTTCACTCTCTATACTGAGACTTCTACAGGCATCCAGAACATCACTGCCATCGCTAAGGTAGCCGACAACAATGTTTATGACTTGAGCGGCAGAATGGTGAAGAACAATGCCAAGGCAGAAGACCTGAACAGTCTCAAAAAAGGCATTTACATCTACAACAACAAGAAATACGTAGCTAAATAATTCACTGAACTTTCGTATGTGGTTCAAGAACGGGCTGAAGGCCCAAAAGCTCCTAGCCCAGGGCATCGCCC
>JAJWAL010000188.1:0-3028 GCA_021618535.1 Segatella copri
GTATCGCCATGACCAACCTCGTCTTTCCTGTAGCTCCATACGAGAATGTGAAGCTTTACACCCAGGATGGCAAGGCTGATTTCAAGAATCTGAAGGTTCATAAGCTCGGTTTGTAATCACGTAAAATCGAGTGCTTCGGAAAAAATATAATAAAAGCCTCAGTTTGTAAACGCAAACTGTGGCTTTTTCGTTTTTTTATGCTATCTTTGCACACAGATAGTGTTTTTAAAGATAGATTATCATGGAACAGCAAGTAAAACTACTACCTTATGGGGTGGCAGATTTTGTTACGGTAATAGAGCAGAATCTATATTATGTGGATAAGACGATGTTTATCCCGGAACTGGAGAAGCAGCCTCGCAATCTCTTCTTCATCCGTCCTCGTCGTTTTGGTAAGAGCATATTCTTGAGTATGCTCTATTCTTACTATGACTGTACGCAGAGCCATAAGTTCCAGAGTCTTTTTGGAAATCTGTGGATAGGACAGCATCCTACTCCTTTGCAGGGAAAGTATCAGGTGCTGTTCCTCGATTTCTCCCAGATTACGGGTAATATCGATAAGCTTGAGACTAAGTTTAATTCTTATCTCAGCATCAACCTCGATGCTTTTGTCCGTCAATACTCAGACTATTATCAGGCAGAGATGGAAGAAATCCTGGCGCAGGAAGATTTCGAGGAAAAGATGGAACTGATATTCAAGGCTGCCAAGGCGCACCAGTATCATCTGTATCTCATCATCGATGAGTATGATAACTTCACGAATGTCATTCTCAACGAACGTGGTGAGAAAGTATATCATGCAATAACCCATGCCGATGGATTTTATCGTGATGTCTTCAAGAAGTTCAAGGGTAATTTTGAGCGTATCTTCATGATGGGTGTGAGCCCTGTAACCCTGGATGATGTGACGAGTGGATTCAATATAGGTTGGAACATTTCTATCAAGCCAGAGTTTGATGAGATGCTGGGCTTCTCTACCACCGATGTGGTGGAGATGTTTACTTATTATAAGGAGCATGGAAGTATTCCTGCTGATAGTGATATTGATGCCATAGTCAATGATATGAAGCCATGGTATGATAACTATTGCTTCGCTAAACAGGCATTGAAGAAAAAGACTCGTATGTTTAATTGTGATATGGTTCTATATTACCTTCGCAATTACATGGATGCCGGATGTCCGCCAGAAGAGATGATTGACCCGAATACCCGTACCGATTACGGCAAGATGAAGAAACTTTTGCAGTTTGACAAGCTTGATGGAGAGCGTAAGGGCATTATCCGCAAGATTGCAGAAGAGGAGCAGATTGTTACCCAGCTTTATGAGTCGTTTTCTGCGTATCAGATTCCAAAGGCAGAGATATTTCCAAGTCTTCTGTTCTATTATGGCATGTTGACCATCAAGGGAACTCGTGGTTCCAAGCTCATTCTGGGCATTCCAAACAATAATGTCCGCAAGCAGTATTATGGTTATCTGGAAGAGGAGTATCAGGCAAAGGCTTATGTGGATGTCAACCAGCTCACCGATTACTATTATGACATGGCATACGATGGTAAGTGGGAAGAAGGATTGCGCTTTATGGCGGATGCCTATGCCAAGGTTTCATCGGTGCGTGATGGCATTGAGGCTGAGCGAAACCTGCAGGGATTCTTCATGGCTTATCTGAATCTGAATGATTATTATATCACGGCTCCAGAGTTGGAGTTGAATCATGGCTATTGTGATTTCTTCCTTTTGCCAGACCTTACCCATTATGCCAGTCAGCATAGCTACATCCTGGAGTTGAAGGTTCTTTCTAAGAAAGATTTCTCTGCGATAGTTGAAGGTGAGTTTACGGAAGATGGCAAGCCTATGACCAAGGCCGAGAAACAGTGGCGTGAGGCTGTAGAACAGATTCATCGATATGCTGAGGCTCCAAGGGTTGAGGCTTTGCGCCAAGGCACAAAACTCCATCTCATCATCATGCAGTTTGAGGGGTGGGAACTTAAACGGATGGAAGAAGTATAAAATCAATGAAAAGACTCTTACGGCAAGGTTAGCGTGCAGGGAAAGGGTAAGTATCAGGTTTACGACATCAAGTAACCTCATCTGTTAAGAACTGAATCTATAACACTATTGTTTCTAAGAGTGTTACTGATGTAACAATGCAACATAAATGGTAGCCGATGAACGATATTTTATGATATATTGTATCGTTTATCGCTACCTTTGCACCAGCAAAAATAGAAACAATAACGCTAACAATTATGAATAAATCATCAAAGTTATCAATCATCCCGGTGATGCTCTGTTTCTTCGCCATGGGATTTGTAGATTTGGTAGGTATTGCCTCCAACTACGTAAAGGAAGATCTCAACCTCAATGATGCAACAGCCAATCTGTTCCCATCGCTGGTATTCTTCTGGTTTCTCATCTTCTCGGTTCCTACGGGAATCCTGATGAATAAGATAGGTAGAAAGAAGACAGTACTCCTGTCTTTGCTCGTTACCGTTATCTCACTCCTTTTGCCCATTTTCGGCGAAAACTTTGAACTGATGCTCGTGTCGTTCTCATTGCTCGGCATCGGAAATGCCTTGATGCAGACCTCCCTGAACCCACTGGTTTCGGTGGTGACGTCAGGTCAGAACCTGGCATCCACATTGACCTTCGGTCAGTTTGTCAAGGCGATAGCTTCCTTTCTGGCACCATACATTGCCATGTGGGGTGCCATGGCAAGCATTCCAACCTTCGGTTTGGGCTGGAGAATCCTCTTCCCAATCTATATGATTATCGGAATAGCTGCAACATTCTTTCTGGCAGGTACACCTATTGAAGAAGAGAAGAACGAGGGTAAGGCTTCCGGCTTTGGCGAGTGCTTCAAGTTGCTCGGCAAACCTATCGTGCTGTTTTCCTTCATCGGTATCATGTGCCATGTAGGCATTGATGTAGGTACCAACACTACTGCTCCTAAAATTCTGATGGAGCGTCTGGGATGGACGCTGAACGAGGCTGCCTTCGCTACATCGCTCTACTTCATCTTCCGTACCA
>JAJWAL010000189.1:0-3025 GCA_021618535.1 Segatella copri
CGGCCACTCATAGTCTTGCCGAAGAATTCGAAACGGGCTTCGCGAATCTCATCGCTGAGGTAAGAAGCAGAACTACTGATGACGTCCCACTCCATCAAAGCCTTCAATGTGCCTGCACATTCTGCAGCTGCCACCTTGTCATAACCGGCGAAGAAAGCAGGCTGACCTACGATCATCTCCTTGAGATATTCGCTCTTGATTCCCTCGGCGTTGGCAAGTGCCTCAAGAGGAATGTTAGGATAATTCTCCTTGAATTCAGCCAAGGTCATCTTGTTGTAGTTTGCCTGAGGATCACGAAGTTCGGTACGGCTCTTTGAGAAAGTAGCGAGCGTTGTTTCGTGAAGGAATACGGCAGAAGCCTTCTTTGCAGCCTCATCGGCAGAGAAGCCGTAGAGCTGGAACATCTTGTTCAGGTAAGTCTTATAAGCCTCACGGATGGCTACGGTTGCAGCATCGTTGTTGAGGTAATAATCCTTGGCACCGAGAGTAAGACCGCCCTGCATCAGGTTGTAGATGTTCATGGTTACGTTCTTCTCATCGGCAGCGAAACCTGCGCCATAGCTCAAGCCGAGACCCATCCAGGCATACTTAACCTGGAGCATCTGAAGTTCGTCCTTGGTCTTGGCAGCTTCAATCTCATCCATCAGAGGCTTAACAGGAGCGATTCCAGCCTTGTTGCGGCTGTCAACATCCATAGAGAGCTTGTAGAAATCTGATAATTTCTGCTCGATGGTTCCAGCCTTGTAAGTCTTCTTCTGGAGTTCAGAAAGAATGGTGTTGATGCGCTTGTTGTTGTTCTCAGCCAGCTGGTCAAAACTGCCATAACGGCTGTAAGCGGCAGGAAGAGGATTGTTCTTCTGCCATCCACCTGTAGCAAACTGATAGAAACTGTCTGCTGGCTTCACTGTCTTGTCGAGATTACTCATGACAAGACCCGATTTATTCTGAGCATCAGCGCCTAATGGCAGAGCTGCAATCAGCATCATCGGTAAGATCATTTTCATTTTCATTTTCTTCTCTTTATTTTATATTAATGTTACTGTTATTTCGAAACTTCTTCCAGTTCTTCCGAAAGGAGCAACCAGCGCTCGTTCTCCTCATCGAGACCCTTCATGAGTTCGGTGTATTCAGTAACGAGTTCCATGTTGGTTGCATTTTCCGGTTTCATCAGGAGTTCATCAATCTCCTTCTTTCTCGCTTCCAGTTTTTCAATCTTCGCCTCACATTCCTTCACGGCTTTCTCAGCCTTGCGGATCTTCTTCTGCTGTTCCTTATGTTCAGCGTAACTCTGCTTGCCGGATGTGGCAGAGGCAAGACTGTCGGCTGTAGAACCTGATGCGACAGAAGAGCCGGAAGTATTGGCAGAAGGCGAACCGGCAGAAGCCATGCTCTGGTTGGCAAGAGCCTGATTGATGTTCTCGGCATTATGGGCACGGAGATAATCGTAAATACCACCGAGATGCTCACGAACCTTGCCGCCGCCAAACTCATAGACCTTATCTACCAGACCATCGAGGAATTCACGGTCGTGGCTCACGATGATAGCTGTTCCATCGAAAGCCTTGATGGCTTCTTTCAGCACATCCTTCGACTGCATGTCGAGGTGGTTGGTAGGCTCATCGAGAATGAGGAGATTCACGGGTTCGAGCAGGAGTTTGATCATCGCCAGTCGGCTGCGTTCTCCTCCACTCAGTACCTTGACAAACTTCTCTGAAGTCTCGCCGCCAAACATGAAGGCTCCCAGGAGATCGTTCACCTTCAGACGCATTTCGCCTGTAGCCACATTATCGATAGTCTGGAAGATGGTAAGCTTCTCATCCAAGAGCTGCGCCTGGTTCTGGGCGAAATAGCCAATCTGCACATTATGGCCAATCTTGAGAGTTCCGGTGAAAGGAATCTCACCCATGATACATTTTACCAGGGTAGACTTACCCTCGCCGTTCTTACCCACGAAAGCCACCTTCTCGCCACGCTTGATGGTAAAGGTAACATGGTCGAAGACGGTGTGTGCGCCGTAATCCTTGCGCACCTCATCGCAGATGATAGGATAATCGCCACTTCTGAGACAAGGAGGGAATTTGAGGTGCATCTGCTTGTTGTCAACCTCATCCACCTCGATAGGCACGATTTTCTCGAGCTGCTTGATTCTGCTCTGCACCTGAACCGCCTTGGTAGGCTTGTAGCGGAACCGCTCGATGAAATCCTTGATGTCGGCAATTTCCTTCTGCTGGTTTTCGTAAGCACGGAGCTGCTGCTCGCGGCGTTCAGCACGCAACACCACATACTCATCGTATTTCACCTTATAGTCTTCTACCCTTCCGCAAGTAATTTCGAGGGTACGGTTAGTTACATTGTTGATGAAAGCACGGTCGTGACTCACCAGAACCACAGCCTTTGCACTCTGCGCCAGGAACTGCTCCAACCACTGGATACTTTCAATGTCAAGGTGGTTGGTAGGCTCATCGAGGAGCAGGACATCAGGCTTCTGCAACAGAATCTTGGCAAGTTCGATACGCATACGCCAACCACCGGAAAACTCCTTGGTTGGGCGCTCGAAATCATCGCGCGTAAAGCCAAGACCGCTCAAGGTGCGCTCTATCTCAGCCTCATAGTTTTCGCCACCCATCATCATGTAGCGTTCATGTTCCTGGGTAAACTTCTCTACGAGCTGAGCATAACTTTCGCTCTCATAGTCGGTACGGTCGGCCATTTCCTGCTGCATCTTGTCCAGACGCGCCTTCATCTCGGTATTATGGGCGAAAGCCTTGCGGGTTTCCTCCTTCACGGTCGTATCGTCCTGCAGTTTCATCACCTGTGGCAGATAGCCGATAGTGGCTTCGTTAGGAATAGCCACAACGCCAGCAGTAGGTTTCTGCAAACCGCAGAGAATCTTGAGCATCGTAGATTTTCCCGCACCATTCTTACCCACCAGGGCAATGCGGTCGCGGTCGTTGATGACGAAACTTACATCATGAAAGAGAGGCTTGACGCCAAACTCTACTTTCAGTCCTTCTACTGAAATCAT
>JAJWAL010000190.1:0-3022 GCA_021618535.1 Segatella copri
GTAAGCGGTCACTTTAGGTACGTTAAGCCATAAAATGAATGCTTTTTTATTATCTTTTAAGAAAAAATCATTTGATTTTATGCCCAAGCAGTAACAGTAGCCAGCTGCCATCTATGAGCGAGTAAGTCTACCAATTTGTCCTTTGCCGTTTTCTTGATCCTGCGGAACACATCACAAAGATACTCCACAGGATCCAAATTGTGCTTTCGGATATTGGCAAAGTGGGACATTAGGCGAGCAAAGCGCACACCTGATTCCGGACTGCCAACAAAATAACTATTATTGCGATACTTCGCTATTCTTCTAATCTGTCGTTCACATACATTGTTCGAGAGATCAAGACTACCATCCTCCAAACAGCGCAACATACAAGGATATTCAGTAAGGGCATAGTTCACTGCCTTGAGAAGTTCGGGTTCTTCCTCCTTCTCAAGGTTCTTTGCCAATTTATCCAAATATGATTTCAAGTCATTAAGCATAGGAGCTATGCGAAGTACTCGCTCTCGCCGAATGTCATCAGGATTTGAGAACCCTGCCTTTATCAGCTTGTCCTCACGGAAGATTGCATCAAACAACTTCAATATCATCATGGCATCTTCCGAAAAATCCTTCAATTTGAAGAACGGTCTTCGCATATGAACCAAACAGGCTATTCGTTGTATTAACTCTCCAACATCGTAGCACTTATAGATAGGTGCGCCATCACTATGGAGGTAAATTTTCTCCATTACGTCTTCAAAGTACTTTTTGACTGCCTCCTGGGTTCTACGACCACGCTCATGGAACACGAACTGGGTCAGACCTAACATTGGCGCATAGTAACAGAATATCCAACGCTTGAAGAAGTGAAGTTCATCCTCCACATCCTCAATCGTCTCACCCTTACCAGGCAATCTCTGGTCTTTACAACCCAATGTAGATTCATCACCATGGACGTTGCCAGAAGCGATGATTTCTTTATGGAGAGGATCATCCAATGGCTCCAGTATATTGGCACCGATTTCAATCCACCCCATAACTGTCGAATGAGCATAGTTCAAGCCCATACCTTTCAGCCATGCCTCGATATCTCCGATTGTCATATGATAATAGAAATGCATCGTCAATATCTGGGCTATCAATGACTCCGTTGCCCATGTTCTGCCCATGCAGTTCTCATACTCTTTAGGAAGATTTACATGATAGCATTTACCTTTGGAATCCTTATATTTCTTGCGACGGATAATATAAGTACGGATAAAACCTTTCACATAAGTATGACGGACAGATACATCCTCTCCTATTTCAACGACATCGGCTGGAAGGTTGGCGGGTTTGAGGACAATATCATTATTGCCGCCAACAGCTGCATCAATAAGTGGCTGCTCACGTCTAGGCTTCTTGACACCTTTCATATCCTTATGCTCCTTTAACGTCTTAGCGATAGTGACAATCTTTTCCTCTGGGACATCCTCACCATTGTGATCCAAGTCATCGGCATTCTCCGTCTGCTGACTACCATGATGATATTTACCAGACTCGGTATGCTGGCCATAGGCTGTAACCTGAAGATTTGCCTTCTGCTGTTCGCTGGACTTCAGTTTTGCCTCTGGTGACATTGTTGAATCAGAGTTTGAGTTACTTGGCATTGTGGTTGTCGGATTATCCCCATCATTTATGCCTTTCAACTGATTTATCTCATTCTGCTTAGCTGCCAAGCGAGCATTGAAATCAGAAGTAAGTTTCTCCAACTCACTAGCATATGTTTCCTTTAGTTTTTGTTCACGTGCCTCAAACTCAGCACGCACACCCGCAACTACAGCTTCACGAAGAGAGTCTGAAAGATTAACCTCTCCATTACCAGTCATGAATGACACAAGTTTTTGCATCATGTCATTCAATTGATCTACCTTTTCACAAAGCTGCTTGTTCAGGTTAGAAACCATAGCCTCAAGCTCCACCACCCGTTTGTCACGAGCCTGGAGTTTCTTGCGGAGCAACCTGTTGTCAGCTGCCTCGCTATGCGCTTGCGCACTTATAGCCTGTATGGATTTCTCTTCTGATTTCATACTGCAAAGATACTAAAAATATTTGAGATAACAAAATTATAAATCATTGAATATCAATATTTTATGTTAAATATTATATATTAAATAGCTTCTTTCAAGAGTTCTTTTTCGTCTATTTTTCCTTGGGCAGGCTCTTCAATATCCATACCCAATTCTTCGTCATTTTCATCATTCAGGTCGTTAAAAGCAACCTTACGGTCTTTTAGAACAATTCCTTCAACTAGATAGACAAAGCTCTCCCATGAGATATGATAGCATCCCTTTTTCTCATCGAAGACTGGCTCGACGAAATGGTTGGAATGGAGTATCTTTTCGGTAAGAATCTCGCCTTGATGATGAAAATAATAGATGCGAACACGATGACTGTCCTTTGAAAGGAAGATATAAATGTCTCCATTAGTTGGATCACGATGGAGTTGACTCTTGATATAATTGCGCAAACCAGCATGGCGATAACGCAAGGTTACGGGTTCACTGCACAGATAATAATTAAAACCACTTGATAAACTCAGCATAGCGTTCCCTCCATTTCCTTGATCAGTGAAACCAAAGCAGACTTGGAACAGCTACCTATGTGCAAGCTAATCTTACTACCAAAGTTCAACTCGATATCATCAAGCAACAAATCTACATCTTGCTCAACAGGTAAAACTGCTGGTTCTATCGTGACAGAATCTGCAGGTTCTACGACCAGTGGATGCAAGCCCTGCTCTTCATCTGAAATCACAGGCGTGGCACTTGGCTTGCGATAAGAATCATTACGCAAACAATGAAGCATCTTGGTATAGCTTACTTTTTGTTCTTTACAGAACCCATGAAGGTTCTTGCTCTTGTACTCGGTTCGAAACTTACGAACCATTGAGGCATAGTACTTGCCTTCTTCATTTATATTCATTTTGTCCCAAATTTAAAATTCGGGGCAAAGGTATATATTTTTATTAACGTACGCAAGACGGCCTAAAGTGACTGCTTAC
>JAJWAL010000007.1:0-54333 GCA_021618535.1 Segatella copri
TTGTGTTGTAAAATCTCGAAGATTAGTCGAGGTTAGCCAACTTGTTGTCAGAATGAAGAACATCCTTGATCTTGTGGCTATAGAGGTCAACCATGTACTCACGAGCCTTACCGCAGTACTGACGTGGGTCGAAGTACTCTGGGTGAAGAGCCAATGTCTCACGAACACCTGCTGTGAAAGCAAGACGAGAGTCAGAGTCGATGTTGATCTTGCAAACAGCGCTCTCAGAAGCCTTAGTCAACTGCTCCTCTGGGATACCAACTGCATCTGGCAACTTACCACCGAACTTGTTGATGATATCAACATACTCCTGAGGAACTGAAGAAGAACCATGGAGAACGATAGGGAAACCAGGAAGCTGCTTCTCAACTGCTGCCAATACGTCGAATGCCAATGGAGGAGGAACGAGGTGACCAGTCTTAGGGTCACGTGTGCACTGCTCTGGCTTGAACTTGTAAGCACCGTGAGAAGTACCGATAGAGATAGCCAATGAATCAACACCTGTACGTGTAGCGAAATCTACAACCTCCTCAGGCTTTGTATAGTGAGACTCCTCAGCAACTACGTCATCCTCAACACCAGCGAGGACACCGAGCTCACCCTCTACAGTTACACCGAACTGATGAGCGTAATCAACAACCTTCTTTGTCAATGCAATGTTCTCCTCGTATGGAAGTGCAGAACCATCAATCATTACAGAAGAGAAGCCGAAATCTACACAGCTCTTACATGTCTCGAAGCTATCACCGTGATCGAGGTGAAGAACGATCTCAGGATGGTTGCAACCCAACTCCTTTGCATACTCTACAGCACCCTCTGCCAAGTAGCGGAGCAATGTAGGGTTAGCATACTTACGAGCACCCTTAGATACCTGAAGGATAACTGGTGACTTCAAGTTTGAAGAAGCCTGGATGATAGCCTGGAGCTGCTCCAAGTTATTGAAGTTGAAAGCAGGAACGGCCCAACCGCCCTTGATAGCTCTTGCGAACATGTCCTTAGTGTTCACAAGACCGATTTTCTTGTAATCTACTGCCATAATTTTACTTAATTTATTGTTTAATGAAACATTCTTTTTTTTCTTATATATAATAAGGTGTAGAACTTATGAGGCTCTTTCCTTACCGAGTGCAAATTTACCTTTTTCTTTTGAGACAGCAAAATGATAATTCGATTTTTCGTGTTGCAATCGAGTTAAAAAAGTTAATTCCGCACCTATACCCTACAAAATACAAAGCTTTTGCTAAACGCAGTTAGCAATTTAACATCTTTATATTTACATCTTTCTACCCAACCGCCAGTTACTTCTTGACAAGTTTATATTCACGAGCCGCATAAGCCAGAACGATGACAAATCCTACGAGCGGTACCAGGAAAGGAAGTGTAAAATGAGTACGGTCGGCGATAAGTCCCATCAACAGGAAACCGCAACCGCCTATTGGCGTCATCATCAGAAGCGAAGAGGCAGTCTTGGTAAGGTTGCCCAAACCCGTGAGGGCGATACTGAAGATGGTAGGGAACATGATGGCCTCGAACATATAGTTGCAAAGCAGGGCTACCAGCGATAGCTTACCCAGATTTGACAGGACTAAAAGTATACAGACAACACACCCCACAGCGCAAATCAGCAACATCGTTGTTGCCTTGATTCGGCGCATAATCCAGGAGCCGAGGAATCTGCCTACCATAAAGAATGCCAGCGCACAAGTCAGGGCTACGGAAGCCGTGCGGTCGTCCATCCATTTCATGCCCGTAACGAAATTGATGAAGTAGGAATTGATTGAAATCTCTGCCACTTCATAGCTCAGCAAAGCCAGAAGTCCAAACACAAACATCTTGTGATGGGAAAAGAGTTTGCTGATATTAGAACCGGCTGCCTCATCTTCTGCTGTAGCCACATGCCTGATTTCCGGTAAATCTACACGTGAGAAGACCAGAGCTATCACCAAAACCAGAATACCCAGAATGGTATAAGGCACCACCACATTGCCGCCCTCTTCGGTCTGATTAAACAGGAACTGACCGATGCAAAGTGTGGCGAAAATGCCACCCAGTCCATTAAACGACTGCGATAAGTTCAGTCGGCTGGTAGCTGTTTCCTTGGCACCCAGTTCGGTAACATAGGGATTGGCGGCTGTTTCCAGAAACACCAAACCGCACCCGATAATGAAAAGGCAGAGCAGGAATGCTGAGAAACTGCCCACCGTAGCACCCGGGATAAAGAGCAAGGCACCCACACCAAAGAGGAGCAGACCGAAGACCACGCCACGGCGATAACCATACCGGTTGATAAAGAAGCCAGCAGGTATTGCCATCAGGAAATAACCCAGATAGGTGGTAACCTGAATAAGGGCGGAATGAGTAATACTGATGTGCAGAGCATTCTGGAAGTGCTTATTGAGTACATCCAGAATGGCACGAGCGAAGCCCCACAAAAAGAAGAGCGACGTAATGAGAATGAACGGGACAAGATATTTCCTGTCGTTTGTCTGATTTGTTTCTGTCTGTTGTTCTGTTAACATTTTATTTATCTTTTCTTCTATAAAGAGTTATAGAAATACATTTTATTTTTCGTTGTAATGGAAATAGCCAAAATCGGCATATCCACTCTTTTCCTTGCCTTCTGCAAACATACCGAGAACCACGCCTGTAAATCCACCGGCAACCTCAGTACTCATCAGGGAACAGTTCATGGAACCCAAGTCATGGAATTTCTTTCCATCAAAAGAATAGGCAAAACGGTACATCTCGCCATCGCTGCTGATACGCAACCTTACAGCGTCTTTGCGCAAACGGGGAACGCTTTTCACAATATAGTCGATGTTTTTCAGTTTGCAGCGCAAAGCCACCTGATTCTTGGAAACGAAGAGGTCGAGATGACCATCATGAATCTGGTAGATTGACAGACCAGCCTCTGCATCACCTTTCGTTACGACATCCGTCTCCAAGATAAAGTTGGCACTCTCCTGTCTGCGCCCCACAAAGGTAGGCTGCTGATTCTGCGTCAGAGTTCCATGAGGATAAAGACGCACGAAGAACTTCTCATCCACGGCCATCGTATCATTACGCAGATATTTGTCAGGAATAGGATTCTGCAACTGTACCCATTCGAAAGCTCCGGTCGTAGGTGCATCCTCTGCATCCGCTTCCAGATGCTTCTCCAGCGGAACACCCGGCAGGGTGTTAGCCTTCACCAGAGTATCGATAGGCAGTCCACCATTCACTACAGGCCATTCGCCCTTTTTCCACTCCACAGGAGCCAGATAGGTTTCTCTACCAAGGTGATGATAAGAACCGCCATAGTTGCGGTATGCAAGGAATATCATCCACCAACTGCCATCGCCAGCTTGTACAAAATCGCCATGACCCGTACCCTGAATCTGCATCAACTGTCCCAGTTTGCTGCAGTTGGTCAGTATCGGATTATTGGGATTACTCTCGTAAGGTCCCTCGATATTCCTGCTACGGGCGATAGTAAGGCGATGCGCCAGTTCGGTTCCACCTTCTGAAATGAGAAGATAGTAATAGCCGTCTTTCTTATAGATATGCGGTCCTTCCGGATAACGTCCACCATCACCCTGCCACAGTTTCTTGCTCTCCGTAAGCTGTTCGCCCGTCTTTGGGTTTATCTCACAGAGCCAGATTGCATCGCCCGGATTGCTCACCATGTAGCATTTTCCGTTTTCAAAATAAAGCGAAGGATCGATGCCCTGCTGCTTCAGCCAGACAGGCTCGCTCCAAGGACCACGGGGATCTTTGGCTGTAACCATGAAGTTGCCGCCATTGCCTACGTTGGTAGTTATCATATAATAAGTTCCTTCATGATAGCGGATGGTAGGTGCATAGATGCCAAGCCACGAACTGGCACCCTTCAAAGGAATCTGACTCTCGCGGTCGAGCACATTACCAATCTGCTGCCAATGAACCAGATCCTTGCTCTGGAAGATTGGCACACCAGGGAAATACTGGAATGAAGAGTTGACGAGATAGAATGTATCCCCTACCCGACACACGGATGGGTCGGGATGATAACCAGGAATAACCGGATTACGATATTCCTCAGCTGATACCGGCAAGCATATCAATACCAGCATCCATAATAGTACAAACAGTTTTTGCTTCTTCATAAGGCATTCGTTTTAGATAGGAACAAAGGTAAGGCTTTTCGATGGAAATTCCAAACTTTCCCAGTATTATTTGTTGTTTATATCATATAAAATTGTCTTTACTGCTAGATGAAATCTCCGTTCATAGACGTTGAACGGCGGTTCAACGTCTTTGAACGGCGGTTCAACGTCACTGAACGGACATTCAACGTCTATGAACGAAGATTTTATCCTACTGTAAATACATCTTTAACTAGAAACAGAACGTTTCTGATGTCTATTCAGAGACAACTCTTCCCGTCATTCCTTCGGAATCAAGACGGCTCCTTCCTGCTTCTTACCATCCATCAGAATTCTCATCGGGTGCTCAAAGCGCACATGACGGACATATTGCGTCTCCTCTACAGCCGGCATTGCATCCAGGATTTCCTTATTTACAAAGCCGCCTTCACCTGTATTTGTATCTACTGTAAAGTATCCCACGCCAAAAGAGGTGAGGTTCTGGAAGAAGTGAGTACCCTGACTAGGATCGATATTATAATTCTTCAGAGCCACCTCTACGATAACCCGGGCAGCGCTGATATGCGGCCATTTTACAGGTACACCCAGATAATGGTCGCTGGAGCCCCAACGGCCAGGACCTATCAGCACATAGTTCTTGCCGTCAGCAAGGAACTTGCGGTTGATTCGTTCTATATCATCGGCTACATAAAAATTATTCATCGCAGAGAAGTGGTCATCATACTTCACATAAACCACATCAACCACATCTTCGCTGATGCCATGCCCCAGCGAATTGTGCGAACGCAACAGGCAGTCGGAATCAGGGATAGCCTTCACATCTTCATCAAGCATCTCCTTGGCATCAACGATAGGACGAATCTGAAGAAGATAGAATTCGCAAGTCCTGTCATTATTGATATTGCAGGCAAACTCTATCTCAACAGGTCTGCGCATAGCCCCTGCTCCATACTTCATCGACATCTGCAGTATCTCAGGCAAAGGCACCACTCCATGCTGGAGCACACTTGAGAATGTTATCAGTTTACGGCCATTCTCATAGACTCCATCATTGATGACCTGATCGTATGGATCGAATGTAGATGCGATATAGGTAAGACTCTGGTCTTCTACAGCATCCTTCACCCGAAGTTTAAGAATATTAAAGCCATCGTCTACCTTGAAATCATTGCCCACATGCTTCATATCCAGCGCATAGAACTGGGTCTGGGTGTCGCGCAGAGCCAGCTCAGTTTCCGATGTCTGGAGCACCTGATTCGGATGGTAAGGACAAACACGAAGGGTCTGACCTCCATCTACGATATACTTACCCAAGCCCAAGGCCAGACTGGCTATACCCTCTTCAGCCTCTTCATCTCCTATCGGATAATAATTGAGCGAACGGAGCACACCGCTCATGGTAGGATAAAACCTTGTACCATAGTCTTTACCCACAACCTGCTGCAAGATAACAGCCATCTTTTCCTGATCGATGACATTGCTCGTTGCGGTCATGTAAGCCTTCGAATCACGATAGAACACAGAAGCATAGACACCCTTGATGGCACAGGCCAGCATCTGCAGCATCTGATACTTATCTTCCAGATATGGTATCATATAGGTAGAATAAATACCGGCAAACGGCTGATAGTGGGCATCTTCGAGCAGCGAACTTGAACGGATAGCGATAGGACTCCTGGTTGCCTCAAAGAAGGTGAAGAAGTCGGCTATCAGCGAATCGGGCAGCTGGGCATGCAGGAAGTGCTTCAGAATCTCATCGTCGCTAGCATCACTCAAAGCTATCGGATAGAGATTGTTGCTCATCATGAACTCGTCGAAGATATCGGTACAGAGCACCACGGTCTTCGGAATCTGCACGGTGGCATTCTCATACTGGTTGAACTCAGGATGGCGCTTGATGATGTTGTCGAGGAATGCAAGACCTCTACCCTTTCCGCCCAGGGAGCCTTCTCCGATGCGGGCAAAGTGGGCATACTTGTCAAACTTCATGCGGTCGAAAACAGCCACTACACCGATGTTTTTCATGTGACGATACTGCACTATGGCATCGAAGATAATCTGTCGGTGAGCATCTACATCCTGTAATTTCTCCCAGGTAACATGCTTCAGGAAAGCTGATACAGGGAAGATGGCACGAGCACAAAGCCAACGGCTCATATGGTTGCGGCTGATATGATAGAGCATGGAATCGTTAGGAATATTGAAGATGTTATCCTGCAATTCCTTCAAACTATGAATGCGCATAATCTCCTCATGAGTCTTAGGGTCACGGAATATGAAATCGCCAAAGCCCATGTGCTCTTCCATCAGACGGCGAAGATCTACGCTCATCTTCTTCGAGTTCTTGTCTACAAATCGGAAACCTTCAGCCTCTGCCTTCGCACGATTCTCACTTTCAGAACTTTCTATAATAAGCGGAACGAAAGGATCGTTCTTCCTGATATAACGGAAGAGTTGCAAACCTGCATCAGGACATTTCTCGCGACCGAAAGTATCTGTACGATGCTTAGGCTTCTCTTCAGGCATCACCTCATTACCAAAAGCTTTGGCAGCACTCTTTAACGGAAAACGTGCATCGCTGATTACACCCAACGTGTTATCAGAATACTTATCATACAGTTTCTGGGCTTCCTCGTAAGTACGAGCCAAGACCACCTTAGGACGGCCACGCATACGCATGGTAGCCGCATGCCGGTTCAAAGCCTCCTGAGAAAAGTTCTTGCTCTGCTCCAATATATAATTATAGAGATTAGGCAATATAGAACTATAGAAACGGATAGAATCTTCTACCAGGAGAATCATCTGCACGCCTGCTTCCTGTATGTCATGCTCAAGATTCATCTTATCCTCTATCAGCTTGATGATAGAAAGAATAAGATTGGTGTTGCCAAGCCAGCAGAAGACATAATCGAAGATACTCAAGTCTTCATTCTGCATACGCTTGGTAATACCATGAGAGAAAGGCGTAAGAACAACACAATGGATATTAGGAAACTTACCCTTGATGTCGCGCGCTACGTCGAAGGCATCATTATCAGCATTGCCAGGCATGCAAATCACCAGATCTATGACGGTAGAACGCAGCACGGCAGCAGCCTCTTCGGTAGTAGAAACCTGAGTAAAGGTTGGCGGATAGCGGAGACCCAGCTCCATATATTCATTATATATCTTCTCTTCGATACGTCCATCATCTTCAAGCATGAACGCATCGTAAGGATTGGCTACAATCAGTACATTGTAGATACGGCGCATCATCAGATTCACAAACGATACGTCTTTCAAGTAGAATTTATTCCACTCCTGAGGTATATTATTTTCCATAAATGAAGTTAAAGTTTGTGCAAAGATACTGATTTTCTGAGATTTACTTGCATCTTTCAGCATTTTTTTTTATATTTGCGCCATAAAATAAGAAGATATGGTTACAAAATCTTTCATCACGGCCATCTTGGCTATATTCTGCATGGTTCCATGCTCCGGACAAAAGCATCAGCACGGCAAGGCTTCATTTTACTCTAAGAGAGCAACAGGTGCCCGCTCTGCAAGCGGACAAAGAATACATCATGACAGTTTAACATGTGCACATCGGTTTTATCCCTTCGGAACGCATCTCAAGGTTACAAACCTTAGCAATGGCAAGAGTACGATCGTAAAAGTCATCGACAGAGGGCCGTTTGGAAGAGGTAGAATCATCGACCTATCATGGAAGGCTGCAAAAGAAATTGGTATGATTGCACAAGGCGTAGCTACTGTAAAAGTTGAAATGGTGGAAAACCCGATTCCTTACAAACCAGAGGACACAAAATTGCCTAAGATTGATTTCGAAGTGGCTGAAACTGAATATGAATTTCCTAACAAGTGGGGAACTACTGACAGGAATAAGGAGAATCATCACAGCAGAAAAATAGAAACAAATAAAATTACTTCAAAGGTAATAAATAAAACAGAGCACCATAAAAGCAAAGAGGTAACAAAGGCTGAACTAAAAAAGCACAATACAGATATAGCAAAAAGTAAAGGCGAGAATCATCATTGATTCTCGCCTTTACCTTTTTTATTTATAACAGAATCCTAAAATAAGATACTATCATACATTTCATTATCATACAGGAATCTTATCTGGATTTTGTCGGAATATCAAACTGATTAACCTTGGAAATTGTCTTACCGCCTTGTATAACTGAAACACAGAAACAAGCAGTACCATTCTTCAAACGATTATCAGCCTTGACCATTGCTGTATAACGAATCACATGACCAGGAGCAATACTTTCTACATGAACACTTGGAGATATGAAAATATGCTTATTGCCGGTAGTCTCAATAACGGTAGGAACTACATCATACAACGTGTGAGCTCCGTTATTTCGGATTTCAAAAATAACCTTGGCTGTTTCATTCCGATTCAAAGTATTGTCCTCATTTGAATCAACAAAACGAGCATTCATTATTTCCAAAGAGGATGAATAAGCATAATTCTGCCCCAGTTCTTCCAGTGTAGAACTAGGAATAGTGGCAACAGGCTGCTGAGCACTATAACTTCCGGTATAATCCCTATCATTGAAATCATAAATCCTATCATCACCAGAATTAGTAGAATCAAAGATTTCGTCATTGGAATAAACAGGTGAAGATTGCTGATAAACTCCATCCTGATAAGAGTGATGATCACGGTGTGATCTATCTCGATAAACAGATTCTCTTTGCTGCTGGGATTTCTGGTCAGACTGACTACCAATTGCCGCTCCAACTGCAGCACCACCAGCCATGCCAATAATAGTACCCATATCTGAACCTCTAGGACCACCAGACAAGCCACCGATAGCAGAACCAAGAATAGAACCAAATGTGGCACCAGCATAAGCACCACTTCCCGTATAAGTATCGCAGCTACTCAACAGCAAAGAAGAGCAAGCTACAAAAAGCATAATCTTTTTCATCTTCATTAAGCTTTAAATTTCTGCTGCAAAGATACAAAGAACTAAAAGAACAAAAGCAAAAAAATCCCTAATAATGATTAGGAAAAACCCTAAAAGAGCAGATAGTTTTGAAAAAGGACAAAAAAAGCGCCCTTGTCAAGACAAGGACGCTAAATTTATCTGAGATGATTGAAAATTATTCAGCCTTTGGAGCCTCCTCAGTTGCAGGAGCCTCAGTCTCAGCTACAGGAGCCTCTTCAGCCTTTGTTGCCTTACGACTACGACGAGTCTTCTTAGCAGCAGCCTTCTGAGTCTTAGCCATATTCTCATCAAAGTCAACGAGCTCGATGAAAGCAATCTCAGCTGCATCACCCTGACGGGTACCCAACTTGATTACGCGAGTGTAACCACCTGGACGGTTAGCTACCTTCTCAGCTACCTCACCGAAGAGAGCCTTAACAGCATACTTATTCTGAAGATAACGGAAAACTACACGACGTGAAGTTGTTGTATCGTTCTTAGAACGAGTAATCAATGGCTCAACATACTTTTTAAGAGCCTTTGCCTTTGCGAGGGTCGTAGTGATTCTTTTGTGCTCGCTCAAGATAAGTGATGAAGCCATGTTAGCCAACATCGCATTACGATGAGAAGCAGTACGACCTAAATGGTTGAATTTCTTATTATGTCTCATTTTTTGTTTTTGCTTTTTGGACTACGAACCTTTAAGATTCCTTGTCTAATTTATACTTTGAAATATCAGTTCCAAAAGACAGATTCAGACTCTCGAGCAAATCATCAAGCTCTGAGAGCGATTTCTTACCAAAGTTGCGGAACTTTAAGAGGTCAGTCTTGTTAAACTGAACCAAATCACCAAGAGTCTCAACATCAGCTGCCTTCAAGCAGTTGAGGGCACGAACACTAAGATTCATGTCTACGAGACGAGTCTTAAGCAACTGGCGCATATGAAGAACCTCTTCATCAAACTCCTGATTGCTCTCCTGATCCTGAGTCTCAAGAGTAATCTTCTCATCAGAGAAGAGCATGAAGTGATAAATAAGAATCTTCGCAGCCTCTTTCAGTGCATCCTTTGGACTAATGGAACCATCTGTTGTAATTTCAAGTACGAGCTTATCATAGTCGGTCTTTTGCTCAACACGATATGGTTCTACAGCGTACTTTACATTACGAATAGGGGTGTAGATGGAATCGATTGGGAGAACGTTAACGTCAGTGCAGAATTGACGATTCTCATCAGCAGGAACATAACCGCGTCCCTTATTAATAGTCAAATCGATCTGCATCGAAGCTTTGGCATCTAAATGACAAATCACCAAATCAGGGTTTAACACTTCAAATCCAGTCAGATACTTACCGATATCACCTGCTTTGAATTCTGTAGAATTCTCAACGGTGATACTAACTTTCTCATTCTCGAATTCTTCTACTACTTGCTTGAATCGAACTTGTTTGAGATTCAAGATAATGTTAGTAACATCTTCCTTTACACCAGGAACTGAAGAGAACTCATGCTCAACACCCGCAATGCGGATCGTGTTAACAGCATAACCCTCCAATGATGAAAGGAGAATGCGGCGCAAGGCGTTACCAATGGTAACACCGAAGCCAGGCTCCAAAGGACGGAATTCAAACTTTCCGAACTTGTTATCAGCCTCTAACATTACTACTTTATCAGGTTTTTGAAATGCTAATATCGCCATTAATGTAATGATTTATTTAGAGTACAACTCAACGATTAACTGCTCCTTAATATTCTCTGGAATGTCGGCACGCTCTGGCTTGTGCAAGAACTTACCGCTCTTTGAATTATCGTCCCACTCAATCCATGGGTACTTGCTATGATTGAAACCTGCAAGAGCTGCTTCGATAACCTCGAGAGACTTAGACTTCTCACGAACACCAACAACCATACCAGGCTTAACTGCAAATGAAGGGATATTAACTACCTTACCATCAACAACGATGTGCTTGTGACCAACCAACTGACGAGCAGCTGCACGTGTTGGAGCGATACCAAGACGGAAAACAACGTTGTCAAGACGGCACTCGAGATTCTGAAGAAGAACCTCACCAGTAATACCATCAGCCTTAGCAGCCTTATCAAACATATTACGGAACTGACGCTCTAATACACCATAAGTGTACTTAGCTTTCTGCTTCTCTGCCAACATGACACCGTACTCAGACATCTTACGACGACGGTTGTTGCCATGCTGTCCAGGAGGGAAGTTTCTCTTGGACAAAACTTTGTCAGCGCCGAAGATTGGCTCACCAAAACGACGCGCAATTTTAGATTTCGGACCTATATATCTAGCCATAATATTATATAAATGCTATATTGTTTGTATCTTAATTAATAATGCTAACCTCAAGCGTTATACACGACGACGCTTTGGAGGACGGCAACCATTGTGTGGTAATGGAGTTACGTCAACGATTTCAGTAACCTCGATACCTGCACCATGAATAGCACGGATAGCAGACTCACGACCATTACCTGGACCCTTAACATAAGCCTTAACCTTACGAAGACCAAGATCGAAAGCGACCTTTGCACAATCCTCTGCAGCCATCTGAGCAGCATAAGGAGTGTTCTTCTTAGAACCACGGAAACCCATCTTACCAGCTGAAGACCAAGAAATGATCTGACCCTCATTGTTAGCAAGAGATACAATAATGTTATTGAATGAGCTATGAACGTGAAGCTGACCAATAGCGTCAACGCGTACATTTCTCTTCTTAGATGTTGCTTTTTGCTTTGCCATAATTAATTTCCTCCTTCAGAATTACTTAGTAGCCTTCTTCTTATTAGCAACAGTCTTCTTCTTACCCTTACGTGTACGAGCATTATTCTTTGTGCTCTGACCGCGAACTGGAAGACCATTACGATGTCTAACTCCACGATAGCAACCAATATCCATCAGTCGCTTAATGTTCATCTGGATCTCTGAACGGAGATCACCTTCAACTTTGAACTCAGCGCCGATAATTTCACGGATCTTAGCTGCCTGGTCATCAGACCACTCGCTAACCTTCAGGTCACGGTTTACACCGGCCTTATCCAATATCTTTGCTGAACTACTTCGACCAATACCATAGATATAGGTCAATGCGATTTCGCCACGCTTATTCTGGGGCAAATCTACTCCAACAATTCTTATTGCCATTGTTTAAATAAATAATTAAAAATTAATACCTTTCGTTTAAAGCGGTGCAAAAGTACAACTATTTTTTGAAATAACGGCACTTTTACAATACTTTAACATTAACCCTGACGTAATTTCATCTTAGGGTTCTTCTTGTTGATAACGAACAGACGACCTTTACGACGAACGATCTTACAGTCAGCTGAACGCTTCTTTAATGATGCTCTTGTCTTCATAACCTTATATATGATTATTATTTGTATCTAAAAACAATTCTACCTTTGGTAAGGTCATATGGACTCATCTCCACCTTTACCTTATCACCAGGTAAAATCTTGATGTAATGCATTCTCATCTTACCAGAGATATGAGCTGTGATGTCAACTCCATTCTCTAATTCTACTCGGAACATCGCATTTGACAATGCTTCTACAATTGTTCCATCTTGCTCAATAGCGGCTTGTTTTGCCATAATATAAATATTTGTCCTTCTTAATGTTAAACTTCTACGAATGAAGATAAAATTGTGCTTTATCTTTTCGAGCAACTTTGTGCCATCACTATCAGATAAAAATCATAATTAGATGACATATTAGCGGGAAAAGGCTCTCCAAGTGGATGAGGAATTACCTATCCAAATGGAGAGTCGCCTCACATAATATAGTAAATTCAAGTCAGCTTTACTTGAAGATGAAGTAAAACTGCACTCTGAATAATTTCATCTTCTGTCTTCAGAAATTTCTCATTTCAAAAGAAAAAGATTAATATGCAGCAACACCACCCTGACGCGTATGGCCTGAATTCAAAAGACCATCATAGTGGCGCATAAGCAAATGACTCTCGATTTGTTGTAATGTGTCAATGACAACACCAACCAAAATCAATAGAGATGTACCTCCAAAGAATTGAGAGAAAGCTTGCTGTACATCGAGAAGTCCTGCTAATGCAGGCATGATTGCAATAAACGCAATAAATAACGAACCTGGTAAAGTAATACGAGACATTACGGTATCAATGTACTCAGCTGTATCCTTTCCTGGTTTTACACCAGGAATGAAACCATTGTTACGTTTCATATCCTCAGCCATCTGAGTAGGATTCAATGTAATAGCTGTATAGAAATAAGTAAATGCAATAACCAAGATTACATAAACAACATTATATAGCAAGCTACGATTATCCATCAACTGCTGAACAACACTACTAGCATTTTCTGACTGATAGCGAACTATTGCTAATGGAATAAACATTAAAGCCTGTGCAAAGATGATAGGCATTACGTTAGCTGCAAAAAGCTTCAAAGGAATGTACTGACGCGCACCACCATATTGCTTATTTCCAACCAAACGTTTAGCATACTGTACAGGAATCTTACGTGTACCTTGTACCAAAAGTATTGAAGCACAAACTACAGCATAAAGGATAAGAATCTCTACAATGAACATGATAAGACCACCACCAGAAATTGCCTGCAAACGAGAAGTTACCTCCTGAACGAAAGCCTGTGGCAAGCGGGCGATAATACCAATCATAATAATAAGAGAGATACCATTACCTACTCCCTTGTCAGTGATACGCTCACCTAACCAAAGGATAAACATACTACCTGCAGCCAAGATAATTGTTGCCGGTATCATGAATACCGTCCAACTAATACCTGTGGCTAGAGCATTAGCAGCCTGCATTTTCAAATTCAAAAGGTAACTAGGAGCCTGAAAGACCAAAATGGCCACAGTCAGGACTCTAGTATACCATTGTATTTTTTTGCGGCCGCTCTCGCCCTCGCGCTGCATCTTCTGGAAATAAGGTACAGCAACAGCAAGAAGCTGCATAACGATTGAAGCTGAGATATAAGGCATAATTCCGAGTGCAAAGATAGATGCATTGGAAAATGCACCACCAGAGAACATGTCCAATAGCGACATAAGACCGCCAGAGGTCTGCGACTGAAGTTTTTCCAACATGCCCGGATTGATACCTGGAAGTACCACAAACGAGCCAAAACGGTAAATAGCCGTAAACAGAAGAGTAATGAGGAGTCTCTGACGGAGATCCTCTATCTTCCAACAGTTCTTTAGTGTCTCAATAAACTTTTTCATTTACTTAGATTATAGTTGCGTTACCACCTACTGCCTTGATTGCTTCTTCGGCAGTCTTTGAGAAAGCATTAGCTTCAACTTCCAATTTTGCTTTAAGCTCACCGTTACCGAGAACCTTTACAAGCTCCTTGCCGTTTGTGAGGCCAGCAGCCTTAAGTTCCTCAATACCGATTTTAGTAAGGTTCTTTGCTTCAGCAAGAGCCTGAAGAGTTGAAAGGTTTACTGCGAAGTACTCCTTATGGTTGATATTCTTAAAACCAGCCTTTGGAACACGACGCTGCAATGGCATCTGACCACCTTCGAAACCAATCTTTCTCTTATAACCAGAACGAGCCTTGGCACCCTTATGACCACGTGTTGAAGTACCACCGAGACCAGAACCTGGACCACGACCAATACGACGACGTGAATGGGTAGAACCTGCAGCAGGTTTCAAATTATTTAATTTCATAATCGTTCCTAATTTAAAAAGATTAATTAATCAACTACACTTACGAGGTGATGAACCTTACGGATCATACCACGGTTGCTAGGAGTATCCTCTACCTCAACAACCTGAGAAATCTTGTGGAGACCAAGACAAGCGAGAGTACGCTTCTGATCTACTGGAGCACCGATTTTACTCTTAATCTGCTTGATTTTAATTGTTGCCATATTCGATTTTTCCTAATTAACCGTTAAATACTTTATCCATACTGATACCACGCTCACCTGCTACAGTATAAGCATCACGCATCTCTGCAAGAGCTGCGATAGTAGCCTTCACAAGGTTATGGGCATTTGAAGAACCCTTAGACTTAGCGATGACATCCTTGATACCTACGCTCTCAAGTACTGCACGCATAGCACCACCGGCCTTCAAACCAGTACCGGCTGCAGCTGGCTTAATAAGAACCTTAGCACCACCAAATGAAGTTTCAACCTCATGAGGAACAGTACCCTTGAGTACAGGAACCTTTACCAAGTTCTTCTTAGCAGCTTCAGTACCCTTTGCGATAGCAGCAGTAACCTCACCTGCCTTACCAAGGCCGTAGCCGATTACGCCATTACCGTCACCTACAACGACGATAGCAGCGAATGTGAAAGTACGACCACCTTTTGTAACCTTAGTTACACGGTTGATAGCAACCAAGCGATCCTTAAGTACTTCTTCGTTATTTACTTTTACTTTATCCATTGCCATAATCGTTTAAAATTTAAGACCACCATTACGAGCACCTTCAGCCAACTGCTTTACACGACCATGGTAAAGGTAACCATTACGGTCGAAAACTACTGCCTCAACGCCAGCAGCCTTAGCCTTCTCAGCAATGAGCTCGCCAACCTTAGTTGCCTGCTCCTGCTTAGGCATCTTCTCCAAACCAAGTGAAGAAGCTGATGCAAGTGTAGTGCCTGTCAAATCGTTAATAACCTGAGCGTAAATCTGCTTGTTAGAGCGGAATACACTAAGACGTGGACGCTCAGCTGTACCGTTCACACTCTTACGAATGCGGAACTTTATCTTAATTCGTCTTTCTACTTTCTTTGTTGTCATAATCGTAAATAATTAAAATTACTTAGCTGAAGCACTCTTACCAGACTTTCTGCGAATAACTTCACCCTTAAAGAGAATACCCTTACCTTTATAAGGCTCAGGCTTGCGGAAAGAACGAATTTTTGCACAAACGAGTCCCAACAACTGCTTGTCGCAAGACTCCAATGTCAAGATTGGGTTCTGGTTTCTTTCAGACTTAGTCTCAACCTTAATCTCCTTAGGCAACTGGATGAAAATAGGGTGAGTGTAACCCAAAGCAAACTCAATGATATTACCCTGGTTAGAAACACGATAACCAACACCTACCAATTCCAAAACCTTTGTATAACCAGCGCTTACACCAACAACCATGTTGTTAACGAGAGAGCGATACAAACCGTGGAAAGCCTGCTTCTGCTTAATATTTACAGGACTATTTTCATCGATTTCAAAGCTAATCTGACCATCTGCATTATTAAACTTGATAGATGGATCAATCCACTGAGAAAGTTCACCCTTAGGGCCCTTTACTGTACAAACATGAGAAGTCTCATCATAGTTTACAGTAACACCTGCAGGGATACTAATTGGCAATTTTCCTATTCTAGACATATAAAAGCCTCCAATTAATAAATATAGCAAAGAACCTCGCCACCGATCTTAAGATCAGAAGCTTCTTTGTCAGTCATTACACCTTTGGATGTAGATAAGATTGCAATACCTAATCCGTTAATAACTCTTGGCATGTCCTTGTAACCGGTATACTTACGCAAACCTGGAGTTGACACGCGCTTCAAACACTTGATAGCGTTTTGCTTTGTAGTTGGGTTGTACTTCAAGGCAACCTTAATTGAGCCCTGAGGACCATCCTCTACAAACTTGTAATTGAGGATGTAACCTTTCTCGAAGAGGATCTTAGTGATCTCTTTCTTCAAGTTAGACGCAGGAACTTCTACAACACGGTGATGAGCCATGATTGCATTTCTGAGTCTTGTCAGATAATCTGCTATTGGATCTGTCATAAAATATAAATGTTTAATTAATCGGGACTACCCCGACAATATTAAATAAAAAAATATTCTTACCTTTGAAAGGATTACCAGCTAGCCTTCTTTACACCTGGAATCAAACCAGCAGAAGCCATCTCACGGAACTGGATACGAGAAATACCGAACTGACGGATATAACCCTTTGGACGACCAGTAATCTTGCAACGATTGTGAAGACGGATTGGGTTTGCATTCTTAGGGATAGCCTGAAGCTTACGAGCTGCCTCGTATGCTTCGGCTGGATCATTAGAAGTTGCAATAATCTTTTTCAGTGCTTCGCGCTTTTCAGCGTAACGAGCTACAAGCTTTGCACGCTTAACCTCGCGAGCTTTCATTGATTCTTTTGCCATATCTCTTAATCTTTATTTGCGTTCTTGAATGGAAGACCAAAGGCCTTCAAAAGAGCAAAACCTTCTTCATCAGTCTTAGCTGTTGTTACGAAGGTAATATTCATACCCTGAATACGATCAATCTCATCGATATTAATCTCAGGGAAGATAATCTGCTCTGTGATACCTAATGTATAGTTACCACGACCATCAAACTTGCTCTCAATACCCTTGAAGTCGCGAATACGAGGAAGAGAAACACGAACGAGCTTCTCCAAGAACTCGTACATACGCTCACGACGCAATGTTACCATAACACCGATAGGCATCTTCTTACGAAGCTTGAAGTTTGCAATATCCTTTTTAGAATATGTAGCAACAGCCTTCTGACCGGTGATAGCAGTAATCTCATTGATTGCTACATCAACAATTTTCTTGTCCTGAGTAGCATCACCAAGACCCTGATTGATGACAATCTTCTTCAATACTGGAATCTCCATAGCTGAAGAGTAGTTGAACTGCTTCTGAAGAGCAGGAGCGATTGTCTCCTTATATACTTTCTTTAACTGTGCTGTATCCATTACTTGATTTCCTCCCCTGACTTTTTAGCGATGCGAACAACGTTTTTACCCTCATGCTTGATAGCAACACGAGTAGCCTTGCCACTCTTAGGATCAATCAAACTCAAATTTGAGATATGAATAGGAGCCTCCTGCTTAACAATACCTCCCTGAGGATTCTTAGCAGATGGCTTAGTGCTCTTAGAAACCATGTGCACACCTTCTACGATAGCACGGTTCTCCTCAACGAGGACCTTAAGCACCTTACCAGTCTTGCCCTTATCTGCACCGGCAATAACGATAACGGTATCGTCTTTCTTAATATGTAACTTACTCATTACTTCTTACTTTTTAAATATTAAAGAACCTCAGGTGCCAAAGAAACGACTTTCATATTTACTGCACGAAGCTCACGAGCAACAGGACCGAAGATACGGCTACCACGAAGCTCACCTGCATTGTTAAGCAATACACAAGCGTTGTCATCGAAACGGATGTAAGAACCATCTGCACGACGAATTTCCTTCTTTGTGCGAACAATCAAAGCCTTTGATACTGCACCCTTCTTCAAATCACTTGATGGGATAACGTTCTTGACTGCAACAACAATAACGTCACCAACGCTAGCGTAACGACGGCCTGTACCACCGAGAACTCGAATGCAAAGAGCCTCACGAGCACCGCTGTTATCACATACTGTAAGTCTTGATTCAGTCTGTATCATAATTACTTAGCTTTTTCTACAATTTGTACTAATCTCCATCTCTTTGTCTTAGACAGAGGACGAGTCTCCATGATCATAACTGTATCACCTACGTTAGCCTCATTATTCTCGTCATGTGCATGGTACTTCTTTGTCTTCTGGACAAATTTACCATAAATAGGGTGCATCTCCTTGAACTTAGCTGCAATAACAATGGTTTTATCCATCTTGTTGCTAATAACAACACCCTGTCTTACTTTTCTTAAATTTCTTGTTTCCATCTGGACCATTATTATTTGTTAAGTTCTCTCTGACGAAGTTCAGTTTTCATACGTGCAATATCACGACGAGCAACCTTAATCTCTGATGGATTCTCAAGTGGAGTTACATTATGATTGATCTTCTTCTTGTTCAAAGCATCAACAGCTGCCTCCAACTTCTCAACCAATTCTTTGGTCTCGATATTTTTAATTTCTGCAATCTTCATAATTAAGCGTTTTTATCGTAATCACGTCTAACAATAAACTTAGTCTTAACAGGAAGTTTCTGAGCGCAAAGGCGAAGACCTTCTTTTGCAATATCGAAACTAACTCCTTCAACTTCGAAGAGAATTCTACCTGGTGTAACAGGTGCAACCCATCCTGCAGGATCACCCTTACCTTTACCCATACGGACATCAGCAGGCTTGCGAGTGATTGGCTTATCAGGGAAAATTCTAATCCAGACCTGACCTTGACGGTTCATATAGCGGTTCAATGCTACACGAGCTGCCTCAATCTGACGACTATCGATCCACTTTGATTCAAGAGTTTTGATACCAAAAGAACCGAAAGCCAATTGTGTACCTCTGTGAGCGTTGCCTTTGTTGCCACGACCATCTTGAGGTCTTCTATATTTAACTCTTTTTGGCTGTAACATGATAGCTTTCTAAAATTTAACGGTTATTGTTTCTTTTACGATTACCACCACGGTTGTTAGAGCGACCGTTACCACGGTTGTTGCTCTTATTGTCCTGTGAGAAGTTTGGAGTAAGATCAGCCTTACCATAAACCTCACCACGGCAAATCCAAACCTTAATACCAAGCAAACCTACCTTTGTAAGTGCCTCGCACTGGCAGTAGTCGATGTCTGCGCGGAATGTATGAAGAGGAGTACGACCCTCTTTGTACATTTCTTTACGTGCCATTTCAGCACCATTCAGACGACCTGTAATCTGTACCTTGATACCCTCAGCACCAGCACGCATGGTGTTAGCAACTGCCATCTTGATAGCGCGACGATAAGCAATCATGTGCTCAATCTGAGTCGCAATATTCTTACCAACGATAGTAGCATCAAGTTCAGGCTTTTTAACCTCGAAGATGTTGATCTGAATATCTTTCTTATAAAGCTTCTTCAACTCTTCCTTCAACTTATCTACATCCTGACCACCTTTACCAATGACAATACCTGGACGGGCTGTACAAATAGTAATGGTAACAAGTTTCAATGTACGTTCGATAATAATACGAGAAATGCTTGCTTTAGCAAGACGCTCGTTAAGATACTTACGGATTTTCTGATCCTCAACGAGGTTATCACCGAAGTTCTTACCACCGAACCAATTTGAATCCCAACCACGGATAACACCAAGTCGGTTACTAATCGGATTAACTTTCTGTCCCATTCTACTTAATTATTTTTCGTCATTAGTTTTTGCATCAACAAAAAGAGTTACATGGTTAGAACGCTTACGAATTCTATAACCACGACCCTGTGGTGCAGGTCTCATACGTTTCATTGTAACGCCTTCGTCAACGAAGACCTTACTGATATAAAGCTCACCGTCTTCAGCCTTGCGATTATTCTTAGCTTCCCAGTTAGCGATAGCTGAACGAAGTAATTTCTCTACATCAGCTGATGCCTGCTTCTTAGAGAAGCGAAGTACTCCGAGTGCACGGTTAACCTCCATACCACGAATCATGTCTACTACATAGCGCATCTTACGTGGAGAAGAAGGAACGCCTACCAACTTTGCGAAGTACAAGTTTTTACGGGCTTCTTTCAATTTCTCAGCCGCAATATGTTTTCTTGCTCCCATTATTTACTTAAATTTTAAATGGTTTAACCCTTAGCTTACTTTCTGTTACCAGAGTGACCGCCAAAGCGACGTGTTGGAGCAAACTCTCCAAGCTTGTGGCCAACCATATTCTCTGTAACATAAACAGGGATAAATTTGTTACCGTTATGAACTGCAACAGTATGTCCTACGAAATCAGGAGATATCATTGAAGCTCTAGCCCATGTCTTAACAACATTCTTCTTGCCACTCTCGTTCATAGCGAGAATCTTCTTCTCGAGAGAAACGTTGATGTATGGACCTTTTTTAAGTGAACGACTCATAATTTACTCTTTATTTTTTGTTAGCTCTTTCGATAATATACTTGTTAGAAAGCTTCTTAGGTGCGCGAGTCTTAAGACCCTTAGCGTACAAGCCCTTACGTGAACGTGGGTGACCACCACTCTGGCGACCTTCACCACCACCCATTGGGTGATCAACAGGGTTCATAACAACACCACGGTTGTGTGGACGACGACCCAACCAACGAGAACGTCCAGCCTTACCAGACTGTTCAAGAGCGTGGTCAGAGTTACCAACACTACCAACTGTAGCCTTACAAGCACTCAAAATCTGGCGTGTTTCACCAGAAGGGAGCTTAATTACACAATAACTGCCCTCACGAGAAGTCAACTGAGCAAAATTACCAGCCGAACGAACCAACAAGGCACCCTGACCAGGACGCAACTCAATGTTGTGGATCACTGTACCTACAGGGATGTTTGCTAAAGGAAGACAATTACCAATCTCAGGAGCAGCATCTGCACCTGACATCAAAGTAGCGCCTACCTGAAGTCCGTTAGGAGCAATAATGTAACGTTTTTCACCATCAGCATAGTAAAGCAATGCGATACGAGCCGAACGGTTTGGATCGTACTCGATTGTCTTAACAACTGCTGGAACACCATCTTTCTCACGTTTGAAGTCGATTAAACGATACTTCTGCTTGTGACCACCGCCAATGTAGCGAACGGTCATCTTACCGGTGTTGTTTCGACCGCCGGTAGAACGTTTACCGTAAACGAGAGACTTCTCTGGCACGGATGCAGTAATATCCTCGAACGTGCCAATAACTTTGTGTCTTTGACCCGGAGTAACCGGTTTTAATTTACGTACTGCCATTTTTAATTTTAAATATTGCTGTAAAAATCAATTGTATCGCCCTCCTTAAGAGTAACGATTGCCTTCTTGAACGCATTCTTCTGACCCTTAACAAGACCTGCCTTTGTATAACGGGCAGAGCGCTTGCCAGCGTAACGAATAGTGTTCACGTCAACTACTGTAACATTATACAGACTCTCAACTTCCTTCTTAATCTCGAGCTTATTAGCCTCAGGACGAACAACGAAGCCATAGCGGTTAGGCTGCTTGTCTGTAATCTTGGTCATCTTCTCAGTAACCAATGGTTTGATAATAAATGCCATATTCTAATATCTCCTTTTTACTTTGTTAAGATCTGGTCGATAGTCTCCAGCGACTTTTCAGTAATCACTACTACATCAGCGTTCAAAACTTTGTACGAATTGACGTTAGATGCGAGGATAACCTCAGCGCGCTGTAAGTTACGTGCAGACAAATATACGTTTTTATTTGATTCTGGCAAAACGAAGAGCACTTTTTTGCCCTCAATTTTGAGATTCTTAATAATACTTAAGAATTCTTTAGTCTTTGGAGCCTCAAATGTAAAGTCTTCCAACATTACAATTGCGCTTTCCTGTGCCTTATAAGACAGAGCAGACTTACGAGCAAGAATCTTTACTTTTTTGTTGAGCTTGAAGCGGTAATCACGTGGTTTAGGACCAAAAACGCGAGCACCACCTACGAGTACAGGTGAGTTAATATCACCACGGCGAGCACCGCCGCCGCCCTTCTGACGACCAAGCTTACGAGTAGAACCGCTCATCTCGCTTCTCTCCTTAGACTTAGCTGTACCCTGACGCTGGTTAGCGAGATACTGCTTTACGTCAAGATAGAGAACGTGATCGTTAGGCTCAATGCCGAAGACTGCATCATTAAGAGCTACCTTGCGGCCGGTCTCCTGACCTTTGATATCTAATACGCTAACTTCCATTATTTCTCAATTAAAACAGTTGAACCTTTGCATCCAGCGAAAGAACCCTTAACAATAAGAAGATTCTGCTCTGGAATTACCTTTAACACCTGAAGGTTCTGAGTTGTAACTCTGTCACCTCCCATTTGGCCGCCCATGCGCATACCCTTGAATACCTTTGCAGGGTAAGAACAAGCACCAATAGATCCCGGCTTACGAGCGCGGTCATCCTGACCGTGAGTAGACTGACCTACACCACCGAATCCGTGACGCTTAACAACGCCCTGGAAGCCTTTACCCTTTGATGTACCAATTACATCAACGAACTTACAATCGTTGAAGATTTCAACTGTAATTGTGTCACCGAGGTTGTACTCCTCATCAAACTTGAACTCGGCCAAGTGCTTCTTAGGTGTTGTGCCTGCCTTCTTGAAGATTCCCATCATTGGCTGAGAAGTACGCTTCTCCTTTGCCTCTTCGAAACCTAACTGATAAGCCTTGTAACCATCCTTTTCTACAGTTTTCACCTGGGTTACAACACAAGGACCTACTTCGATAACAGTGCACGGAATATTCTTACCGTCGGCACTGAAAACGGATGTCATTCCGATTTTCTTTCCAATTAATCCTGGCATTTCAATTTAATTTAAATAATTAGACTTTGATTTCTACTTCTACACCACTTGGCAATTCAAGCTTCATCAAGGCATCAACTGTCTTAGCTGTTGAACTGTAGATGTCAATGAGACGCTTGAAATCTGAGAGCTGGAACTGCTCGCGAGACTTCTTGTTAACGAAAGTACTGCGGTTTACAGTAAAAATACGCTTGTGTGTTGGCAATGGAATAGGACCACTAACGATAGCGCCTGTTGCCTTTACAGCCTTCACAATCTTCTCAGCTGACTTGTCAACCAACTGGTGGTCGTAAGACTTCAGCTTAATTCTGATTTTCTGACTCATTTTTAAAATTAAGTTATTATTATATGAATTATTTAGTCTAATGGAAGAAGAGGTACGCTGCTTAAGAGTCATTCGCTAAGCAGCGCCTCATCTTACCGTTATTTCTTTGTTATTAAAGAAGATCTGCGTGACCCTTAACCTCCTCCAACACTGCCTTAGCAATTGTTGAAGAAAGAGGTGCATGATGATCGTACTCCATAGAACTTGTTGCACGACCAGAAGTGATAGTACGCAAAGCTGTTACATAACCGAACATCTCAGCCAATGGAACCATTGCCTTTACGATGCGAGCACCGCTACGACCTTCTTCCATACCCTGAACGAGACCACGGCGCTTGTTCAAGTCACCGATTACGTCACCCATGTTCTCTTCTGGAGTAACAACCTCTACCTTCATGATAGGCTCCATCAAAACTGGACCAGCCTTAGGGCAAAGTACCTTGAATGCCTGATGTGCTACCAACTCGAATGACAACTGGTCAGAGTCAACTGGGTGGAAGCTACCATCGGTCAAAGTCACCTTCAAACCTGTCATTGGGAAGCCACCGAGTACACCATTTGACAAGCAATCAGCGAAGCCCTTCTGTACAGATGGGATGAATTCCTTAGGAACGTTACCACCCTTAACCTCGTTGATGAACTGCAAGTCGCCTTCCTTGTAATCCTCGTCCTTAGGACCGATGGTTACATCGATACAAGCGAACTTACCACGACCACCAGACTGCTTCTTATAAGTTTCACGGCTCTGAGCTGTCTTAGTGATAGCCTCCTTGTAGTTAACCTGAGGCTTACCCTGGTTACACTCAACCTTGAACTCACGCTTCAAACGGTCGATGATGATATCCAAGTGGAGCTCACCCATACCAGAGATAATTGTCTGACCGCTCTGCTCGTCTGTACGAACTGTGAAGGTTGGATCCTCCTCAGCCAACTTAGCGAGACCATTATCCATCTTAGCGATGTCTGCCTGGCTCTTTGGCTCTACTGCGATAGAAATCACAGTATCAGGGAATGTCATAGACTCCAATACGATTGGGTGTTCCTCGTCACAGAGAGTATCACCTGTACGGATATCCTTGAAACCTACACCTGCACCGATATCACCAGCATCGATAGACTCCATTGGGATTTCCTGCTTAGAGTTCATCTGGAACAGACGGCTGATACGCTCGCGCTTGCCAGAACGTGGGTTGTAAACATAAGAACCAGCAACAACCTTACCTGAGTAAACACGGAAGAATACCAAGCGGCCCATGAATGGGTCAGTAGCAATCTTAAATGCGAGAGCAGATGTTGGTTCATCCTCAGATGGTTTACGATCCTCTTCCTCCTCTGTATCAGGGTTAGTACCGATGATATTTGGAGTATCCATTGGTGAAGGCAAGAATGCACATACATAGTCGAGCAATGGCTGAACACCCTTGTTCTTGTATGAAGAACCGAGCAACATTGGGCAGCACTCCATAGCACAGCAACCCTTACGGATAGCAGCAAGAAGCTTTTCTTCTGGAATATCCTTACCATCAAGATAAAGTTCCATAACCTCATCATCGAAGTTTGCAGCACCCTCAAGGAGCTTATCACGCCACTCAGCAGCCTCGTCAGCCAAGTCTGCAGGAATATCCTCTACATCATACTCAGCACCCATAGTCTCATCGTGCCAAAGGATAGCCTTCATCTTAATGAGGTCAACTACACCCTTGAAGTTCTCCTCTGCACCAATAGGAATCTGAATAGCAATTGGATTAGCGCCCAAGATATCCTTCATCTGCTGAACTGTCTCGAAGAAGTTAGCACCAGAACGGTCCATCTTGTTTACATAACCGATACGAGGTACATTATACTTATCAGCCTGACGCCATACAGTCTCAGACTGTGGCTGAACACCATCAGCTGCAGAATATGTAGCAACAGCACCATCAAGTACACGGAGAGAACGCTCAACCTCAGCAGTGAAGTCAACGTGTCCCGGAGTATCGATCAAGTTGATCTTATAAGACTTACCGAGATAGTTCCAATTACAAGTAGTAGCCGCAGAAGTGATAGTAATACCACGCTCCTGCTCCTGGGCCATCCAGTCCATTGTAGCAGCGCCATCGTGTACCTCACCAATCTTATGAGTCTTACCTGTATAGAACAAAATACGCTCAGAAGTTGTTGTCTTACCAGCATCGATATGCGCCATGATACCGATGTTACGAGTCAAATGTAAATCGCGATTTGCCATTTTCTTTTAACTATATTATATATTAAATTAGAATCTAAAGTGAGCGAACGCACGGTTAGCCTCAGCCATACGATGCATATCCTCCTTACGCTTAAATGCACCACCCTGATTATTAAAAGCATCCATGATCTCTGCAGCAAGCTTATCAGCCATAGTCTTACCACCGCGCTTACGTGCAAAAAGAATAAGATTCTTCATAGAAATACTCTCCTTACGATCAGGACGAATCTCTGTAGGAACCTGGAAGGTTGCACCACCGATACGACGGCTCTTAACCTCTACCTGAGGAGTAATATTATCAAGTGCCTGCTTCCAGATTTCAAGAGCAGACTTTTCCTCGCTAGACATCTTAGCCTTTACAATGTCAAGTGCATTGTAGAAAATCTCATAAGATGTATTCTTCTTTCCATCATACATCAAATGATTTACGAACTTTGAGACCTTCTGGTCATTGAAGACAGGATCTGGAAGGATCACTCTCTTCTTTGGTTTTGCTTTTCTCATTTTAAATAAAACTTTTTTTTAATTCTGCATGGGGCTGTATAATGTTCTTCAACGCTCGCACCCGAGCATTTACTCAACCTGATTACTTCTCCAGCAAAACTTTTATTAAATATTTTAACCCCAACTCCCGACCTTCTCCGATCGTGAGTCTGCGGTTTTGTCTAAAATTTAAGAAGCTATATTACTTCTTTGCCTTAGGACGCTTAGCTCCGTACTTAGAACGACGCTGCGTACGATTCGCAACACCTGCAGTATCAAGTGTACCACGGACAATGTGATAACGTACACCAGGAAGGTCCTTTACACGACCACCGCGAACCAAAACAATTGAGTGCTCCTGCAAGTTGTGACCCTCTCCTGGAATATAAGAGTTTACTTCCTTTGAGTTTGTCAAACGTACACGTGCAACTTTACGCATTGCTGAATTAGGCTTCTTAGGAGTTGTTGTATAAACACGAACACAAACACCACGACGCTGAGGACAAGAATCCAAAGCTGGTGACTTGCTCTTGTCTACAAGAACTCGTCTGCCTTTTCTTACTAACTGTGAAATAGTAGGCATAATTTTACTTTTTAATTTATATATTTATTTTTATTTATTGTCTTATTTCGATGTAAGCCACTACTTTATAGAGCCTTTTCGGGGTGCAAAGGTACGATTTTTTCGGCAAACTACCTAAATATTAAGGAGACTTTTAAAAAACGAAGGCTAGTTTTAACTTTATATAACTATTAAAAACGAATATTATAAAGAAAAAGCGGAATTTAGCAGAGAATTTAGTCTTAGTATGTATGCTGTAGTACATTATGCCTCACCCTTTGGTGTGCCAAATGGAGCGATTGTACGTTCTTGCTCATCAGACAACTTAATTTTACCGAAGGACTGCTCATAGTTATAAATATTGCTCTGCAATGCCTGGAGCAATCGCTTAGCATGCTCAGGTGCCATGATAACACGACTCTTGATCTGAGGTGCAGGCATGCCAGGAAGTGCACATGCAAAATCCAAGATGAAGTCTGAACTAGAATGAGTAATCAGTGCCAAGTTAGAGTATGTACCCTCTGCAACTTCAGGGCTGATGCCCATCTGGAACTGATTCTGCTGCTGTTGATTATTCTTATTTTCTTCCATAATTTTACTAAGTTAATAGGATTAAACTTTAAATGATAGTGCAAATTTACACATAATATCTGAAAAAAACGAATAATCTGCCACTTATTTTTAAAAAAACATCATAAGACAACAGAAGATGGAATCTTGATTCTTTGCTTTTTTTCATCTGTTACAGATAATAAAAGGGTGCGCCATAGACTTATGACGCACCCTCATTATACCTATTTATATATAGTACTCTATTCTACGATTATTCTCCTATTGGAGAATCAGCATAGTCGAGCACATTTTTCTTATTAGCCTGCATACGCTCATATTCTTCTTTAGAGCCTACGATGAGCTTATCCCACTGACGAAGACCAGTACCTGCAGGAATCAAGTGACCACAGATAACATTCTCCTTCATACCCTCAAGGTAATCAACCTTACCACGGATAGCAGCCTCATTCAAAACCTTAGTAGTTTCCTGGAATGATGCAGCACTCATAAAGCTCTTAGTACCAAGAGCAGCACGAGTAATACCCTGAAGGATCTGTGTAGAAGTTGCAGATACGGCATCACGAACCTGTACAAGTTTCAAGTCGCGACGCTTCAATGCAGAATTCTCATCACGCAATCTACGAGCCGTTATGATCTGACCTGGTTTGAGACTTTCACTATCACCACCGTCAGTAACAACCTTCTTACCCCAGATACGATCATTCTCTTCTGCAAAGTCAAGTTTATCAACCAACTCTTGCTCCAAGAAGGTAGTATCACCTGGATCGTCAATACGAACCTTACGCATCATCTGACGTACCACAACCTCAAAATGCTTATCATTAATAGCCACACCCTGAAGACGGTAAACGTCCTGGATCTGATTAACAATATACTCCTGAACAGCGGTAGGACCCATGATGGCGAGAATATCGCCAGGAGTTACACTACCATCAGAAAGAGGAGTACCAGCACGTACAGCATCATGTTCCTGTACCAAGATCTGCTTAGAAAGAGATACAAGATACTTCTTCTGATCGCCTGTCTTAGATGTCACGATGATCTCACGATTACCACGCTTTACCTTACCCATAGTTACCTCACCATCGATTTCAGATACAACAGCAGGGTTAGAAGGGTTACGAGCCTCAAGAAGCTCAGTTACACGAGGGAGACCACCAGTGATATCACCTGCACCACCTACAGCACGAGGAATCTTAACCAAAACCTCACCGGTATTAATTGTCTGTCCATCCTCAACTGCCAAGTGACCACCTACAGGGAAGTTGTATGTACCAAGGATTTCACCATTAGCATCGATAACATCACAAGATGGAACCATTGCCTTATTCTTGGAATCGGTGATAATCTTCTCCTCCAAACCTGTAGTCTCATCGACCTCAGCACGATAAGTCTGATCCTTCTGAACGTCATTGAACTTCAATGTACCCGCATACTGGCTGACGATAACGGCGTTGAATGGATCCCAACGGGCGATAACGGTATCCTTCTCTACGATTTCACCCTCCTTGTGATACAATGAAGAACCGTAAGGAACATTCAAAGTTGCAAGAACGATGTTTGTATTAGGATCCACGAAACGGATTTCAGCCAAGTGGCTTACTACCTTTTCGCACTTGATATCGTTACCTTCCTCGTCTTCCTCTACGAATGGTACTGTGCTCAACTCGTCAAACTCGATACGAGACTTATTCTTCGCAGCAATCTTAGCATTGGCAGCAGCGTTAGATGCAATACCACCGGCGTGGAATGTACGGAGAGTCAACTGAGTACCTGGCTCACCAATAGCTTGAGCAGCGATGACACCAACGGCTTCACCCAGCTGTACCATACGGGCTGTTGCCAAGTTACGGCCATAGCACTTCATGCAGACACCCTTTTTGCTCTCACATGTGAGAACCGAACGAATTTCAACACTCTCGATAGGAGATTCATCAATAGCCTTTGCCTTAGCCTCGGTGATTTCTTCACCAGATTTGACAATCAGTTCACCAGTTGTTGGATGAATAACATCATGCACAGAAACACGACCCAAAATACGCTCATAAAGAGATGAAATAATCTCATCACCATTCTTTAAAGCTGTACAAACCAAGCCACGCAATGTACCACAATCCTCTTCGGTGATAATAACATCGTGAGAAACGTCTACAAGACGACGAGTCAAATAACCGGCATCGGCAGTCTTCATAGCGGTATCAGCAAGACCCTTACGGGCACCGTGAGAAGCGATAAAGTACTCCAATACAGACATACCCTCCTTAAAGTTAGAAAGGATAGGGTTCTCGATGATCTGCGCGCCCTCTGCACCAGCCTTCTGAGGTTTAGCCATCAAACCACGCATACCAGACAACTGCTTAATCTGATCCTTAGAACCACGGGCTCCGGAATCAAGCATCATGTATACGGCGTTGAATCCCTGGTCAGCTTCGGTCATCTCCTTCATCAAGATATTACCCAAATCTGTATTTACGTGAGTCCACGCATCAATAACCTGGTTGTATCGTTCCTTGTTGGTGATGAAACCCATATTATAGTTATTGGTAATTTCCTCAACCTCCTTACGACCGCGCTCAACAATAGCTTCCTTCTCTGGTGGAATAATAATATCACCAAGGTTGAATGACAATCCTGCGACATAAGCCATACGATAACCTAAGTTCTTGATTCCATCGAGGAATTCACAAGCCTTAGCCATACCAACAGCCTTGATAACATTAGAAATCAAACCACGGAGGGTTTTCTTGGAAATCACATCATTGAAGAAGCCAACTTCATCAGGAATGATACCATTAACGATGACACGTCCAACAGAAGTTTCTACCATTCGTTTCTGGATTGTACCATCAACCAAGTCGTCAACTACAACCTTAATCAAAGCATGAAGATCACATCGGCCCTCGTTACGAGCAATCAATGCCTCTTCAGGACCATAGAATGTCAAGCCCTCACCCTTTGCACCTGGACGAATCTTAGTAATATAGTAAAGACCAAGCACCATATCCTGAGAAGGAACGGTGATAGGCGCACCATTAGCTGGGTTGAGAATGTTATGACTCTGAAGCATCAGGATTTGAGCCTCCAAAACAGCCTCATTGCTCAATGGAAGGTGAACAGCCATCTGGTCACCATCGAAGTCGGCGTTGAACGCTGTACATGCCAATGGATGCAACTGAATAGCCTTACCCTCAATCATCTTAGGCTGGAATGCCTGGATACCGAGTCGGTGAAGCGTAGGGGCACGGTTCAACATAACCGGATGACCCTTCATTACATTCTCAAGAATATCCCAGATAACTGGCTCGCGACGATCAACAATCTTCTTGGCACTTTTTACAGTCTTTACGATACCACGCTCTATCAACTTACGGATGATAAATGGTTTGTAAAGCTCTGCAGCCATCAGTTTTGGAAGACCACACTCACCCATCTTCAACTCTGGACCTACAACGATTACAGAACGGGCAGAATAGTCTACACGCTTACCCAACAAGTTCTGACGGAAACGACCCTGCTTACCCTTTAAAGAGTCAGAGAGTGACTTCAAAGGACGATTGCTCTCACTCTTTACAGCAGAACTCTTGCGTGAGTTGTCAAACAAGCTGTCAACAGCCTCCTGCAACATACGCTTCTCGTTACGGAGAATAACCTCAGGAGCCTTGATTTCAACCAATCTCTTCAAACGGTTGTTACGGATAATCACACGACGATAGAGGTCATTCAAGTCTGATGTTGCAAAACGACCACCATCCAATGGTACCAACGGACGAAGCTCAGGTGGAGTAACAGGAATAATCTTCATGATCATCCATTCTGGCTTGTTAATACCTTTACTAGCACGGAAACCTTCTACAACTTGCAGACGCTTCAGAGCCTCAGTTTTACGCTGCTGACTTGAATCGTTATTTGCGCGATCGCGGAGTTCGTATGACAAAGAGTCAAGGTCTACATTCTGGAGCAACTGATAAATTGCTTCAGCACCCATTTTTGCTATAAACTTATTAGGGTCCGTATCGTCCAAAAGTTCATTGTCACCATTAGGATCATACTGGTCAAGAAGAGCCATATATTCATCTTCTGACAAGAGATCAAGTTTGTGAGAACCGTTCAATTCAAGACCATCTGCATCAGTCTTTCCCTCAAGAATACCAGGCTGGATAACTACATACTTCTCGTAGTAAATGACAGCATCAAGTTTCTTGGTCGGCATACCCAAAAGGTAACCAATCTTATTTGGAAGAGAACGGAAATACCAAATATGAGCAACAGGTACGACAAGCTCAATGTGACCAGAGCGTTCACGACGAACTTTCTTCTCTGTAACCTCTACACCGCATCGGTCGCAGACGATTCCCTTATAACGGATACGCTTGTACTTGCCGCAGGCGCATTCATAGTCCTTAGTAGGACCAAAAATACGCTCGCAGAACAAGCCATCACGCTCCGGCTTATATGTACGATAATTAATGGTTTCCGGTTTAGTAACCTCACCATACGAATTTTCCAAGATCTCCTCTGGCGAAGCGAGACCGATGGTAATCTTCGTAAAATTATTCTTTACCTTTGTATCTTTTTTGAAAGCCATGTTTCTATATATAAATTAGGGGTTCTCAAAATTAATCAAGTTTGATGCTCAAACCAAGGCCACGAAGCTCATGGAGCAATACGTTAAGTGACTCAGGAATACCAGGAGTTGGCATTGGATCGCCCTTTACGATTGCTTCGTATGCCTTGCTACGTCCTACAACATCATCTGACTTAACAGTCAGGATCTCCTGCAAAACGTGGCTTGCACCGAATGCCTCGATAGCCCAGACCTCCATCTCTCCAAATCGCTGACCACCAAACTGTGCTTTACCACCAAGTGGCTGTTGTGTAATCAAAGAGTATGGACCGATAGAACGAGCGTGCATCTTATCCTCAACCATATGACCTAACTTCAAGAAGTAAGTCATACCAACAGTAGCTGGCTGGTCAAACTGCTCTCCAGTCTCACCATCATAAAGGTAAGTTGAGCAGAAACGTGGCAAGCCTGCCTTATCTGTCCATTCAGAGAGATCATCCAATTTAGCACCATCAAAGATAGGAGTAGCAAACTTTACACCCAACTTTTTACCTGCAGCACCCAAGATACACTCGAAGATCTGACCAAGGTTCATACGTGAAGGCACACCCAATGGATTCAATACCATATCAACAGGACGACCGTCAGCCATAAATGGCATATCCTCCAAACGAACTACCTTAGACACAATACCCTTATTACCATGACGACCGGCAAGTTTATCACCAACCTGGATCTTACGCTTCTTAGCAATATATACCTTAGCCATCTGAAGAATACCTGATGGAAGTTCATCACCAATAGTGATAGCAAACTTACGACGCTTTAATTCAGCATCAAGTTGCTTATACTTGCGGATATAGTTCATAATAAGTCTCTGAATCAAGCCATTGGTATGCTCATCCTTAGTCCACTTATTAGACTGAACACCATCATACTCCAAATTCTTCAAGGCTGTAGCAGTAAAGGTACTGCCCTTGGTGATAATCTCAGCACCTGTATAATCCTTAACACCCTCAGAAGTCATACCTTCTGTAAGTGTAAGCAACTTGTCTACGAGGATATCCTTCAAGTCATCACCCTTTGCCTCATACTCCTCATCAATCTTAGCAAGAATAATCTTATCCTGCTTCTTTGACTCACGGGTCTTGATAGCACGAGAGAACAACTTCTTGTCAATAACTACACCGCTCAATGATGGATTTGCCTTCAATGAAGAATCCTTCACATCACCAGCCTTATCACCAAAGATAGCGCGAAGCAACTTCTCTTCTGGTGAAGGATCACTTTCACCCTTAGGCGAAATCTTACCTATCATGATATCACCTGGTTCAATTCTTGCACCAACACGTACGATACCATTATCATCAAGATCCTTAGTAGCTTCCTCGCTGACATTAGGAATATCAGATGTGAACTCCTCTACGCCACGCTTCGTTTCACGGACATCAAGAGAATATTCGTCAACATGTACAGATGTCAATACGTCTTCACGAACCATACGTTCAGAGATAACGACAGCATCCTCGTAGTTATAACCCTTCCAAGGAATATAAGCAACAAGCAAGTTACGGCCCAAAGCCAACTCACCATTTTCTGTTGCATAACCTTCTGTCAGGATATCACCCTTCTTTACACGCTGTCCCTTATTACAGATAGGACGCAAGTCGATGGTCATATTCTGGTTGGTACGACGGAACTTAGGAATACGATACTCTTTCAAAGCAGGTTCGAAACTTACAAACTCATCGTCTTCTGTGCGATCGTAAAGGATGCGGATAGTTGTAGCATCAACATATTCGATAACGCCCTCACCTTCTGCAGTAACCATAGTACGTGAATCCTCACAAACTTGCTTCTCAAGACCAGTACCAACTATTGGTGCATCATTATGAAGCAATGGTACAGCCTGACGCATCATGTTACATCCCATCAACGCACGGTGACCATCATCATGCTCCAAGAATGGAATCAAACCTGCGGATACAGAAGCAATCTGCTGTGGAGAGACGTCAACATAATCAACTTGATCCGGACCTACAACAGGATAATCAGCATCCTGACGACACTTTACTACATCACGAATGAAAGAACCATCAACAGTCAAAGGCGCATTACCCTGACCGATAATCTTAGACTCTTCATCTTCAGCAGTCAAATATACAACATCCTCATTAGCCATATCGACCTTGCTATCATTCACCTTACGGTAAGGAGTAACAATAAAACCAAGATCATTAATCTTTGCATACATACAGAGAGAAGAAATCAAACCGATGTTTGGACCTTCAGGACTCTCAATAGGGCAAAGACGACCATAGTGTGTATAATGTACGTCACGAACCTCGAAACCTGCACGCTCACGAGACAAACCACCAGGACCTAAGGCAGAAAGACGACGCTTATGAGTTACCTCAGCCAGAGGGTTAGTCTGGTCCATGAACTGTGACAATGGATTAGTTCCAAAGAAAGAATTGATAACACTAGAGATTGTCTTAGCATTAATCAAATCTGTTGGAGTAAACACCTCATTGTCGCGAACATTCATACGTTCACGGATAGTACGGGTCATACGTGCCAAACCAATAGAGAACTGGTTAGCCAACTGCTCACCTACAGTACGAACACGACGATTAGACAAGTGGTCGATATCGTCAACTGTTGCACTAGAGTTGATCAGCTGAATAAGATATTTAATGATCTCAATAATATCTTCCTTAGTCAAGACACGAACATCAATATCAGTATCAAGATTCAATTTCTTATTGATACGATAACGACCTACCTCACCCAGATCATAACGCTTATCCGAGAAGAACAGGTTTTGGAAAACCTCACGTGCACTTGCGTCATCTGCAGGATCAGCATTACGCAACTGACGATAGATATAGTTAACAGCTTCCTTCTCAGAGTTACTTGGATCCTTTGCCAAAGTATTGAAGATAATAGTAAACTTGTTGGCAGCTTCCTCATCCTTATGAAGCAGAACAGTCTGCGCACCACTCTCAACAATCTCCTCAATATTATCAGCAGTAAGTTCAGTCTCACGCTCCATGATTACTTCATTACGCTCGATAGATACTACTTCACCAGTATCCTCATCAACGAAGTCCTCATTCCAACTCTTCAAAACACGAGCTGCAAGCTTACGACCAATAGCAGCCTTCATATTCTTCTTGTTAACCTTCACCTCCTCAGCGAGATCAAAAATCTGAAGAATATCCTTATCCTGTTCGTAACCAATAGCACGCAACAATGTGGTTACAGGCAACTTCTTCTTACGATCGATATATGCATACATTACATTGTTAATGTCAGTTGCAAATTCAATCCAGCTTCCCTTGAAAGGAATGATACGAGCAGAATAAAGCATGGTACCATTTGCATGAACACCCTGGCTAAAGAACACACCAGGAGAGCGATGAAGCTGAGAAACAACAACACGCTCAGCACCATTAATCACGAAAGTACCATTATCGGTCATATATGGGATAGTACCAAGGAACACATCCTGAATAAATGTACCGAAATCCTCATGATCAGGATCAGTACAATACAGTTTCATCTTAGCCTTCAAAGGTACACTATATGTAAGACCACGCTCCAAACACTCATCAATAGAATAGCGAGGAGGGTCGATATAGTAATCCAAGAACTCAAGAACGAAATTGTTACGTGTATCGGTAATAGGGAAGTTCTCAGAGAACACCTTATACAAACCGTCATTCTTGCGTTCCTCAGGCGGAGTATCCAACTGTAAGAAGTCCTTGAAAGACTTTAACTGCACATCGAGGAAATCCGGATATGGATACGGATTATGCACGCTGGCAAAATTTACTCTGTTATCAACAATTTTTGTAGCCATTAGAAGTTATTAAATGGGTTTTATTAATAATATAATAAAAGACACAAAAAGGTTAGGACTCACCTACTTGGAGAATCCTAACCATTTATATAAAAAATGTATTACTCTAATTACTTGAGCTCTACCTTAGCACCAGCCTCTTCGATAGCCTTCTTAAGGTTCTCAGCCTCGTCCTTAGCTACGCCTTCCTTGATTGTAGAAGGAGCACCGTCTACGAGATCCTTAGCCTCTTTCAAACCGAGACCACAAGCCTCCTTAACAGCCTTTACAACCTGGAGCTTAGCGCCACCAACCTCAGCGAGGACTACGTCGAATGTAGACTTCTCCTCAGCTGCAGCTGCACCACCAGCAGCAGGACCAGCAGCTACAGCTACAGCTGCAGCAGCAGGCTCAATACCATACTCGTCCTTGAGGACTGTTGCCAACTCATTAACTTCCTTAACAGTAAGATTTACTAACTCTTCTGCAATAGCTTTGATATCTGCCATTTTATTCTAAATTTTATTTTTGTTTATACTATAATTAATGATAACATTGTGATTGATTACTCAGGACGCTCGCCCAATGTCTTAAGCACACCATGAATAGTGTTGCTTCCTGATTGAAGAGCTGAAACAACGTTCTTTGCAGGTGACTGGAGCAAAGCAACAATCTCTGCGATAACTTCGTTCTTGCTCTTGAGAGCTGAAAGCTCTGCAAGTTTGTCTGCGCCAACGTAGAAGCTTTCCTCTGCATAAGCAGCCTTCAATGTTGGAACATCTTCCTTGTCATATTCCTTCAACAACTTAGCTGGTACATTAGCTGTATTAGCAAACATTACAGCAGTAGTACCCTTCAAGCAGCCATAGAGCTCAGAGAAATCGATATCTGAAGCCTCGAACGCCTTGTGAAGCAAGGAATTCTTAACAACAACCATCTTAATCTCGCTCTGGAAGCACTTACGACGGAGTGCGCTTGTCTTCTCTGCATTCAATCCTGTAACATCTACAAGATAGAAATGAGGAAACTCCTGCAACTTCTGTCCAAGTTCTGCGATAATAGTATCTTTAACTTCTTTCTTCATTTTACAAAACTTTTAGAGTTATTCAACTGATTTAGGATCAATCTTGATACCCTTACTCATAGTGCTAGAAATAAAGATACTCTTGATATATGTACCTTTAGCAGCAGCAGGCTTCAGCTTGATAACTGTGTTGATGAACTCCTTTGCATTTCCGTAGATCTGCTCAGGTGTCATGCTAACCTTACCGATTGAAGTATGGATAATACCAGCCTTGTCAACCTTAAAGTCAATCTTACCTTGCTTAACTTCCTTTACTGCCTTAGCAACATCCATAGTTACAGTGCCACTCTTAGGGTTAGGCATCAAACCACGAGGACCGAGTACACGACCCAAAGGACCAATCTTACCCATGCAAGAAGGCATTGTGATGATGACATCAATATCTGTCCAACCACCCTTAATCTTCTCAACGTATTCGTCAAGACCAACATAATCAGCGCCTGCTTCCTTAGCAGCAGCTTCCTGATCAGGAGTACAGAGTGCGAGCACGCGAGTAACCTTACCTGTTCCGTTTGGCAATGAAACAACGCCACGAACCATCTGGTTAGCCTTACGTGGATCAACACCTAAGCGTACATCAATATCAAGAGATGCATCAAACTTGGTAGTGGTAATTTCCTTTACCAACTCTGAAGCCTCCTTCAATGTGTATGCCTTCCCTGCTTCAACCTTATCAGCTACTGATTTTTGATTTTTTGTCAGTTTACTCATTTTTCTAATTGAAGTTTTAAATTATTTACCAGGGAAGTCCCCTTTTACAGTAATACCCATACTTCTTGCAGTACCAGCGATGAGCTTCATAGCTGATTCTACAGTAAAGCAGTTCAAGTCCTTCATCTTATCCTCAGCGATTACCTTTACCTGATCCCAAGTAAGAGAAGCAACCTTCTGACGATTAGGCTGAGCAGAACCTGACTTGATTTTGGCAGCCTCTTTCAATTGAACTGCAGCAGGTGGAGTCTTGATAATAAAATCAAAAGACTTGTCAGTATAATAAGTAATAACTACTGGCAACACTTTACCTGCTTTGTCCTGGGTACGGGCGTTGAATTCCTTGCAGAATCCCATAATATTAATACCCTTAGAACCCAATGCAGGTCCTACTGGAGGTGAAGGATTCGCAGCGCCACCTTTAATCTGTAATTTGATTAATCCAGCAACTTCTTTAGCCATTTCTTTGTTAATATTTAAAATTGAAACTTATAAGGAATAACAATCTCGTAACAGAATCCTATTCCTTTTCTACTTGCATAAAACCTAATTCCAACGGAGTTTTACGTCCGAAGATCTTAACCGTAACTTTCAGCTTATGCTTTTCAGCATTAACCTCTTCAACGATTCCGCTGAAACCACTGAATGGACCTTCCATAACCTTAACGGTATCATTAACCAAGTAAGGACAATCAAGATTCTCCTCAAACTCAGTCTCCTCAGCAGAACCCAGCATACGATTGATATCGCGCTGTGGAACTGGTGTTGGTTCATCCAAACCTCCAAGGAAACCCAAAACATTAGGGAGGAAACGCAACGTATGCGCTACATCACCCTTCAGTTTGGCCTCCACAAAAACATAACCTGGAAGAGAAACCTTTTCTTTAACGACTCTCTTTCCATTACGCACAGTTGCATGCTTCTCAACTGGAATCAACACCTGAGAAACATTTGCTGCTAGTAAGTCATTGTGCTTCATTTCAGCTTCGATGTATTCTTTCACCTTAGCCTCTTTACCACTAACGGCTTTAAGCACATACCATTTATTTCCTGCGTCTGCCATTTCCTTAAAAAATTAACCTGGATAAACTACACCCATAAAGGCTTTGAAAATAGAATCCATCGCGAACACAACAAGTGCAATGACTAGGGAAGCAGATAATACAACCATTGCACTATGAGTAAGTTCGGCACGTGATGGCCAAGTAGTCTTATGCGCAAGTTCATCGTAACATGCCTTGCAATAATTTACTATTTTATTCATATTATCTTCTATTTAGCACGGGTTGAAGGGCTCGAACCCTCGACACCTGGTTTTGGAGACCAGTGCTCTACCAACTGAGCTAAACCCGTAGAAAGACTCCCACTCCCTTAGGAGGGGAGTCTGATATATATAGCAAATTAGATAAATCTAAATTACTTGATATCGTCGAGAATTGTTGTAATCTGACCAGAACCTACTGTACGACCACCCTCACGGATAGCGAAACGAAGACCCTCGTTCAAAGCAACCTTGTAGATCAACTCTACCTCAATCTCTACGTTATCACCAGGCATTACCATCTCAACTCCCTCTGGAAGCTTGATTTCACCTGTACAGTCCATAGTACGGAGATAGAACTGAGGACGATACTTGTTACCGAATGGAGTGTGACGGCCACCCTCTTCCTTCTTCAATACATAGATAGAAGCCTTGAAGTGATCGTGAGGAGTAATAGCACCTGGGTGTACAACTACCATACCACGCTTAACCTCAGCCTTATCGATACCACGGAGAAGCAAACCTACGTTATCACCAGCTTCACCCTCAGCAAGGATCTTACGGAACATCTCAACACCAGTAATAACTGACTTCTTGTCCTCACCAAGACCGAGCAACTGAACTTCGTCACCTACCTTGCAACGACCTGTCTCAATACGACCTGTAGCAACAGTACCACGACCTGTAATTGAGAATACATCCTCGATAGGCATCAAGAATGGCTTATCAATCTCGCGCTCTGGCTCCTGAATCCACTCATCAACTGTATCCATCAAAGTCTCAACAGACTTAACCCACTTCTCAACACCGTTCAAAGCACCGAGAGCAGAACCACGTACAATTGGAGTATCCTCCTCGTAACCATACTGCTCGAGGATCTCACGAAGCTCCATCTCAACGAGCTCAAGCATCTCCTCATCATCAACCATATCGCACTTGTTCAAGAAAACAACCAAACGAGGTACGTTTACCTGACGTGCAAGAAGTACGTGCTCACGTGTCTGTGGCATAGGACCATCAGTAGCAGCACAAACCAAGATTGCACCATCCATCTGAGCAGCACCAGTAACCATGTTCTTTACATAGTCAGCGTGTCCAGGACAGTCAACGTGTGCATAGTGACGCTTTGCTGTCTCATACTCGATGTGAGCAGAGTTGATAGTGATACCACGCTCTTTCTCCTCAGGAGCATTATCAATCTGATCGAATGACTTAACTGCCTCAGATGTACCGAGCTTCTCGTTCAATACCTTAGAGATAGCAGCGGTCAGAGTAGTCTTACCATGGTCAACATGACCAATTGTACCAATGTTAACATGCGGTTTGGTACGCACGAATTCTTCTTTAGCCATAGCTTTTCTTTTTATTTATATAAATGAATAATCTGTTCCTCTACCATCCTAAGCATCTAGAACGATAGAGCTGTAACTGAGAGTTGAACTCAGGACCTCTTCCTTACCAAGGAAGTGCTCTACCACTGAGCTATTACAGCAAGTTAATAAATTGAGCGGAAAACGGGGCTCAAACCCGCGACCCCCAGCTTGGAAGGCTAGTGCTCTATCAACTGAGCTATTTCCGCTTATCAAAGAAAGTGGGTAGTGATGGATTCGAACCACCGAAGGCATAGCCAGCAGATTTACAGTCTGCCCCATTTGGCCACTCTGGTAACTACCCAAACTTTTCTTTTTCTGAGCCTCTTGTCGGATTCGAACCAACGACCCCGAGATTACAAATCACGTGCTCTGGCCAACTGAGCTAAAGAGGCAATCTTTGCAGCCGCAATACGGCTAAATTTCCATCTATCGGAAAACGGCTGCAAAGATACAACTATTTTTTGAATCAACAAAATTTTTTCGAGTTTTTTTTATCGATTCCTTGATTTTTCTTTAAATTTGGTCAATTGAACCTTCATTGAGTCCACTGCCTGGTCAATTCCTTCCTCAAAAGTATCACATGTCTTTTCTACGAACAACTTGGTTCCAGGGACAGCAACTTCCAGATGAACTTCCTTATTCAAGGCAGTAGCAGGCTTCACGACCTTTAATTGCACCTCTACTTTCTGTATATCTTCAAAAGTTTTTTCTAACTTGGCGACTTTCTTTTCGATAAACGCCTGTAACTTCTCGGTAGCGTCGAAGTGAATCGACTGAATCTTAATTTCCATAGTTACCTCCATTTTTTAAAAGGTTACGCCCGAGGATGGGCTTCAATATAAACTCGTTTCAACTGTTCAAACGTTGTATGCGTATAAATCTCGGTCGTCGAGAGTTTCGCATGTCCTAACAGTCTTTTCAAACTTTCAATTCCTGCACCATGATTCAACATTGCAGTAGCAAACGTATGCCTCAACACGTGCGGACTTTTCTTTTTCAACGAGCAAACTCTTGCGAGGTTCTCCTTCACGATTTCTCTGACTTGAGCCGGACTCATCCGTCCACCCTTATCCGCAAGCAAAAGAGCTCCAGACTTAACCATCACCCTTTGTGCTCTTAGAGCCAAATATTCTGAAAGAGCATTTTTAAGCTCGTCACCAAAAGGAACTATACGTTGTTTGTTTCCCTTACCCGTAATCTTTATCTCTTTTTTGATAAAGTTCACATCGTCAACATCAAGTCCTATCAACTCTGACAATCGCATCCCCGTCTCATAGAACAATATTATAATAGTACGTGCGCGTACATTATTATAATCATCGCCCCACATTTTTCTGTCAAGCAACTCATCCATCTCATTTTCTTTCAAGAATTGAGGCAGCGGTTTACTCTCCTTAGGTCCTTTGAGGCTATGAGCGGGATCCGACTCCACATAATGTCTGACTAAAGCAAACCGATAGAACATTTTCAAAGCACTCAACCGGCGATTAACCGAGGTTGCCTTATTTCCTGCATCTATCATATGCTCCATCCAGTTGCAAATCATATCAGAATCAACAGATTCCCAAGTGAAGGATTCAGACAAGTTCCTAGCATACTGCTCAAAGAGTTTCAAATCTTCGCGATAGTTTTCTACCGTCCTCTGCGACCTGTTCAGTTCAGAGCGCAAATATTCCAAGAACTTATCTATACTCAACATAACGTCGTACCTTTTTCATTTCGGCAACGAAGTTACGAAAATTATTTTAAACTACCAAATTTTTTGAGGATTTTTTACTTTTATTCCTCGTTTGCACGCAACTGCTGTACGTAGATGGCGTGTTCCATCTTGAGACGCTTCAAAACAGAAGGCTTGTCATACTGCTGACGAGCACGAAGCTCCTTAACAACACCTGTCTTTTCGAATTTTCTCTTAAACTTCTTGAGAGCTCTCTCGATGTTCTCACCGTCTTTAACTGGTACAATAATCATTTTTTTGCTTTTAATTTATATGTTAAACTTATGTTATTCAATGCGAAATATGGCAATGCCACAATTTGCGGGTGCAAAATTACATCTATTTTATCAAACTACCAAGTTTTTCTTCAACTTTTTACTCTAAAATGTTCATTTTATGGGTTTTGTAGCATTTTCAAGCCATATTTTCTCCTCTTCATCAAGGAAAGGAGACAATTTTTCATAAACTGAATGATGATAAGCATTGAGCCAGTCAATCTCTTCAGGCAACAACATATCAGCATCTATAGGAGTGGTATCTATAGGACAAAGAGTAAGAGGCTCTATCTGCAGGAATTTACCGAACTCAGTAGACATGTAGTCTGAAATCAGCACCGTATTTTCTATTCTTACGCCAAACTTACCTGCCAGATACAAACCAGGCTCATCAGTCAAGGTCATTCCAGCTCTCAAAGGTGTAGGCATCCACTCCATTCTTATTTGATGAGGGCCTTCGTGCACACAGAGATACGAACCTACTCCATGGCCTGTACCATGCAAGAAATTATATCCTTCACGCCACATACACTCTCTTCCTACAGCATCCAACTGTGTTCCTGATGCGCCATCGGGGAATTTAACCAATTCCAACTGAATATGCGCTTTCAGAACCAAGGTATAAATATGCTTCATCTCTTCAGATACGGGCCCCAAGGCAATGGTACGGGTAATATCAGTAGTACCATCCTGGTATTGAGCCCCAGAGTCTATCAGGATCAAGCCTTCCGGTTTCAGCACGACATCTGTTTCAGGAGTTGCCTCATAATGGACAATTGCTCCATGCTGCGCATAGCCGGCAATCGTATCAAAAGAAATATCTCTGAACAGTTTCTGTTCGGCACGTAGCGATGTTAATTTCTCATCAATGGAAATTTCTGTTTGTCCGCCAGCCTCAACAGCAGGTTTCAGCCACTTCAAGAACTTAACCATAGCAACACCATCTTTAAGCATCGCACTACGGTAGCCCTCTATTTCTGCTTTATTTTTCACAGCCTTCATAGCCGGAATAGGAGAACCAGCAGCAACAATTTCCTGGCATTTTACTGCTTTCCACAGATAATAGCTCGTTTCATCTCCATCTAACAGGATATTATATTCCGAATATGATTCAAGGCATTTTTTCACCTTATTATATTTATAGAGAGAAACCTGATTGTCTTGAAGATACTGTTTTACTTCAGGAGATAATTTATTATCATCCACGAAAAGAGAAACTTTATCGCTCTCAATCAACAAATAACTTACAAATACAGGATTGCAATGAACATCTGTGCCACGAAGATTCAAAGTCCAAGCAATATCATCCAAAGCAGATACGAGCATGCCATCAGCATGAAGTTCTCTCAAAGACTTACGGATACGGGCAACCTTAGAAGCCAGCGTTTCTCCTGCATATTCCAATGGCTGGATTTCTACCGGATTTGCAGGAAGCGAAGGGCGATTCTCCCAGATTTGTGCCAAAGGATCCAAATTAGTTCTAAGCGTAATTCCACCGAGTTTACGGAGAGAATAGCTTAAATCCTTAACATAATTGTAAGAGTTGACCATACCGTCAAGTCCAACCTCAGGAGATTGAACCTCCTGCAATTCTTTACCCAACCATTCAGCAATAGTAGGCGTACCTTCTATTTTCAGCTTCATCAACTGATATTCAGTACCTTCCAACTGTTCTTCCGCAGCCAGAAAGTAGCGGGAATCAGTCCATAAAGCAGCCGAAGTCATCGTAACAACAGCAGTACCAGCCGACCCGTTAAAACCAGAAATCCACTCTCTTCCCCGCCAATGGTCGGCAACATACTCGCTCTGATGAGCATCAGTACTCGGGAAGATGAAAGCAGAAAGATGCTCACGCTTCATCAACTCCCTCAAGCTAGCTAAACGTAATTCGATTTCATTCATATTTTTATGCAATTTAATGTTTAACTTATCTCCAAATAATGCATTTTGCTAATTAGAGATTACAAAGATAACATTTTTAAGAATTAACAACAAATTTAAGCGCAAAAATATGCACGATTTACATTACTTTTTATTAATTTTGCGGTCGGAAAGTAAAAAGAAGGAGTTTTACAAACTTTATTCCGGATACATTCCGCTATTTTTCAGGAGAAAAAGATTATAAACATTTAAATAAGAATTGTAGTTATGAATTTTTTAACAAATGACAAGCTCGTTATCGTCGGTGCAGGCGGTATGATCGGTTCTAACATGGTACAGAGCGCTTTGATGCTCGGTCTTACTCCAAACATCTGTCTTTATGATATCTTCGAGCCAGGTGTACATGGTGTATTCGATGAGATTCAGCAGTGCGCATTCCCAGGTGTTAACGTAACTTATACTGTTAACCCAGAGGAGGCTTTCACTGGTGCTAAATATATTATTTCTTCAGGTGGTGCTCCTCGTAAGGAGGGTATGACTCGTGAGGATCTTCTTAAGGGCAACTGCAAGATCGCTGCAGAATTTGGTGACAACATCAAGAAGTACTGCCCAGAGGTTGAGCACGTAGTTGTTATCTTCAACCCAGCTGACGTTACTGCTCTTACAGCACTTATCCACTCTGGTTTGAAGCCAAACCAGTTGACATCACTCGCAGCTCTCGACTCAACTCGTCTGCAGCAGGCTTTGGCCCTCGAGTTCGGTGTACAGCAGGATAAGGTTACTGGCGCTCACACTTACGGTGGTCACGGCGAGCAGATGGCTGTATTTGCTTCTCAGGTTAAGGTTGACGGCAAGCCATTGGCAGAGATGGGTCTTTCTGACGAGCGTTGGGAAGAGATCAAGCACCACACAGTACAGGGTGGTTCTAACATCATCAAGCTCCGTGGTCGTTCTTCATTCCAGAGCCCAGCTTACAACGCAGTTAAGATGATCGAGGCTGCTATGGGTGGTGAGAAGTTCACTTTGCCAGCAGGTTGCTATGTAAACCACGACAAGCTCGGTTTCAAGAACGTAATGATGGCTATGCCTACTACTATCGACAAGACTGGTGTTCACTTCACAGAGCCTACAGGTACTGAGGAAGAGCTCGCTAGCCTCCAGAAGTCTTACGAGCACCTTTGCAAGATGCGCGATGAGATCGTAGAGCTTGGCATCGTTCCTCCAGTAGCTGAGTGGAAAGAGATGAACCCTAACTTGTAATTCTCCGCTTCGGATTTTTAGAAGTTAACTCGATAAAGGCTGAATCGTGAAAATGCTTCATGATTCAGCCTTTTTTCATTTACTTTTTCCTTAACAGCGACCATTTATCCGCAAATACGCCATATCGTTACATTTTTCTGTAAATCAGGTTATACGAGTTTGGCATTATTTTTGTAATTTTGCACACAGAAATAACAAATAATAAAGGATAATAGAAAATATGGAACTGATAAAGAACAAATCATTCGGAGGCGAGCGCCCTCTCTTCGGTGCTCACGATGTGCGTTTAGAAGATATTACGATTACAGATGGAGAGTCGGGCATCAAATGCTGCAAGAACATAGAATGCCATAATTCGAAGTTTTACGGAAAGTACCCTTGGTGGCATGTTGACGGTTCTGTCATTACCGACTGCTACTTTGCCCCAGAGAGCCGCTCTGCCATCTGGTATAGTGATAATATGGTGATGAAAGACTGCACCATCGATGGGCCTAAGTTCTTCCGCGAAATGAAGAATCTGGAATTAGAGAACGTAAACATCACAGATGCTGATGAGACTTTCTGGAAGGTAGATGGCTTGAAACTGAAGAACGTAAAACTCCACGACGGAACTTATCCATTCATGTTCTCCAAGAATATCTATGTAGATGGGCTGGAAAGTGACTCCAAGTATGTGTTCCAATACTGCAACAATGTGGAGATTCACAACGCAAAGATTACAACCAAGGACAGTTTCTGGGAATGCGAGAATGTAACCGTCTATGATTCTGAACTGAATGGTGAATATCTTGCCTGGCACAGCAAGAACATCAAGTTCGTACGTTGCCACATCAGCGGCGAGCAGCCTCTCTGCTACATGGACCATGTTACTCTGGAGGATTGTACCTTTGATAAGGAATGCGACCGTGCCTTCGAGGATTGTACCAACATCGATGCACAGATTAAGGGAAGTATCACCAATATCAAAAACCCTATTTCCGGAAGAATCGAGGCAGACGAAGTGGGAAGCGTAACTTATACTGAGTTTGCCAAAGCGCCAAAGGGTGCATGTGAAATCACAGATAAATCGAAATAGTTTAAGAGGTAATGATAGAAATGGTAACAATTAAGTAAATAACTAATTGCTCCCATAACTAATTGTTCTTACACTTAACTGAAATCTCCGTTCATAGACATTGAACGGCCGTTCAAAAGTTTTGAATGTACGTTCAATGTCTTTGAACGGAGATTCAAAGTCTATGAACGAAGATTTCAATTAGGAGAAAAAGAGATTTATCCTATATAAATAAGGTATTTATCCTATATAAATAAGGTATTTATCCTATATAAATAGAAGAAATAACATAGATAGAAAACAAATATGAAATACAATTTTGATGAAATCATCGAACGTCGTGGAACCAACTCATACAAATGGGATTTGGTGAAGGAAGACGGCGTTATTCCGATGTGGGTAGCAGACATGGATTTCCAGACTGCTCCCTGCATTATCGAAGCTCTGCAGAAGCGCGTAGCTCACGGCATCTTCGGCTATACCCTCGTACCTGATTCTTATTACGAGGCTATCATCAACTGGTTCTCCCGCCGCCACCAGTGGAAGATCGAGAAAGACTGGATTCTCTATACTTCAGGCGTTGTACCAGCTATTTCCTGCTGTCTGAAAGCCATCTGCATGCCTGGCGAAAAGGTATTGGTACAGACACCTGTATACAACTGCTTCTTCTCCTGCATTACAAACAGCGGCTGCGAAGTAGTGGAAAATGAATTGAAGCGTGTGGGCAACTGCACTTATGAGATTGATTTCGAAGACTTCGAGCGCAAATGTGCCGACGAGAAGACCACAGCCTTCATCCTCTGCAATCCTCACAATCCAGCCGGAAGAGTATGGAAGAAAGAGGAACTTGAGCGAATGAACGACATCTGTCTCAAGCACGGGGTAAAGGTCATCGCAGATGAAATTCATTGCGAGCTCATCATGCCAGGCTATCAGTATACTCCATTTGCCAACATCAGCGAGGCTTGCCGCAACAACTGCGTAGTATTGAATTCCCCATCAAAGTCATTCAATATTGCAGGCCTTCAGATAGCCAACATTATCTGTCCGGATGCCACACTACGCCGCCGCATCAACCGTGCCATCAACATCAACGAGGTGTGTGACGTAAACCCATTCGGTGTCATCGCTCTCCAGGCAGCTTACAATGAGGGAGAAGAATGGTTGGATGAATTGAACCAATATCTCTATGAGAACTATCAGGCAGTAAAGGAATTCTTCAATACAGAATTGCCACAAGTTCGCGTTACCCGCCTTGAAGGCACCTACCTGGTATGGCTCGATATTCTGCCATTCGAACTGTCAAGCGACGAGGCTTATGAGAAACTGATGAACGATGGCAAGGTATTCGTAAACAGTGGCACGATGTATGGCAGAAAGGCTGGTCAGGGCTACCTGCGCCTCAACATCGCCTGTCCTCGCAAGACCCTGATGCAGGGATTGATTCGCATCGCACGGGTTCTCAGCCAGTATATGGATGAAGAGGATTTGAGCGGATGCCCTGCATAAAAGAGAGAAAGAAATCATCACTTTAAATAAGAATCATCAAAAAGTAATATACAATGGAAAATGAAGTTTTAAAAGCCATCAGGGAAAGAAGAAGCATTCGTCGCTTCAAGGCAGAACAGATTACCGACGAAGAGTTGAAGACTGTATTAGAAGCCGGCACATGGGCTGCTACAGGTCATGGAACCCAGGAGCCTTTCATCGTTGCCGTTCAGAATCCTGAGGTTTGCGCACAGCTTCGCAAGATGAACGCAGAAATCATGGGTGTAGAGAGCGATCCTTACTACGGAGCGCCAACCATCGTCATCGTCCTGGCTCCAGAAAGTAATGCGAACGGAGTAAAAGACGGCAGCCTCATCTTGGGCAATATGATGCTTGCAGCTCACTCTATCGGCCTTGCATCTTGCTGGATCAACCGTGAAGACGGTATGTTCGCTTCAGAAGAAGGCAAGAAGTTGATGAAGGACTGGAATCTGCCAGAGGGATAGATGGGTGTCGGTGCCTTAGCGTTGGGGTATGCATCAGCACATCCTCATAACGTAAAACCAAGAAAAGAAGATTACTACCGCATTATCAAATAAAGGTACATCGCCCGGTTTAAGGCACATATACATATAATAAAAGGTCTCATGAAGAAAAGTATTCATGAGACCTTTTATTATATGTATATAAAGAAGCTATTACAACTTTACACTTGCCAAGACCTTATCTGTGGCACCAGCCAAATGAGCCACGAAGGCTCCTGCCTTATCGCCAGCCTGCTTCAGGAAGGCCTCATCATTCATCAGAGAGTTCATCAAGCCTGAGAAATCCTCATAGGTATTGATTTCAAAACCTCCACCCGATTTTAGCAAGCCCTGAGCCTCCTGAAACTTTTTATTGTTCGGACCGAAGATAACCGGCATATTCCATACGGCAGCCTCCAGGGTGTTATGAATGCCAACACCAAAACCGCCACCGATATAAGCCACATCACCATAGTTGTACATACTGCTCAACAATCCGAAACAATCGATAATCAGGACATCAGCCTCAGCAGCTTCTTCAGGAGTAGTTTGCGTATAGCGTACCACCTTTTTGTCCTTTATCAGAGAAAGAATCAACTTCAGATGCTCTTCAGCGATGACATGAGGAGCAATCAACAGACGCCAATCCTTGTGCTCATTGAAGAAAGGTATAAAGATATTCTCGTCTGGTGGCCAAGAGCTACCGGCAACAAACACCTTGAAATCAGTATGAGGCACATCTGCAGACTGAGATGAAGCGACTCCGGTTCTGAAAGCCTCGCAAATAGGCAATTGCTTTGCAGCCTCCTTGATCTGGAGAACACGATCGAAACGGGTATCGCCTACCACGTCTACATCCTTGATACCGATACCTTCGAGCAATCGCTTGCTTTCCTCATTCTGCACGAAGAAACGGGTAAAGCACTTCAGCACGCCAGCATAACTTCTTCCATACCATTTGAAGAACACCTGATCCTCGCGGAAGATACTGCTCACACTATAAGTAGGAATGTTGCGATGCTTCAGGATATGAAGGAAATTAGACCAGAACTCATATTTGATAAAGAAAGCCATCACCGGCCGTACCAATCTAAGGAAACGGATGGCGTTCAAGCGAGTATCCACCGGCATATAACAGATGATGTCGGCTCCCTCATAGTTCTTGCGCACCTCATAACCTGAAGGAGAATAGAAGGTAAGCAAAATCTTATACTGCGGATAGTCCTTACGGATACGTTCCATCAAAGGTCGTCCCTGTTCAAACTCACCGAGCGATGCAGCATGAAACCAAATGTACTTAGCGTTAGGATCCACCTTCTGCTTCAATATTTTGAAAGCCTCACGCTCACCATGCCACATCTTGCGCACCTTTTCATTAAACAGACTTGCAATGGCTATGCCCCAAAGGACGAAATATATTACGATATTATAGATCATGATATTTCTTTATATTGGTTACTATCTATAAATACGTGAACTCTCTGAATAGCCTTCAGCAACATGCTGCAGAAAGCCATTCAGAGAGAAATTATTGTGAATTAACCCAAAACTTCGATTGCCTTGCGAAGACGGCGAAGAGTTTCCTCCTTGCCGAGGAAGGCTGAGATATCGAACATACCCGGGCCCTTACCCTCACCTACGAGAGTCAGACGGAATGCATTCATCACATCACCGAGTTTGTAGCCCTTATCCTCTACCCATTTCATCACGATAGGCTCCTGACCTTCGATAGAGAAATCCTCAATACCTTCGAGCACATCAGCAAGTTCTGTCATCTGCTGTGCAGAATATTCCTTCCAGCGCTTCTTGGCAGTCTTGGCATCATACTCTGTAGGAGCAATGAAGAAGAAAGAACACAATGGCCACAGTTCATAGACGAAGTTCACACGGTCCTTCATCATGTGTACCACCTGCTTTACGCGGTCCAAAGTTTCCTCTACACCATTGTTGGCAACAATAGGGGCAAAGAGATTAGCAATTTCATCATCGCTCTTCATCAGAATGTATTCGTGGTTAAACCAGATACCCTTCTTAAAGTCGAACTTAGCACCAGCCTTAGAACAACGTGAAATATCGAAAGCCTTCACCAACTCGTCAAGAGAGAAGATTTCCTGTTCTGTACCAGGATTCCAACCGAGCAGCGCCAGGAAGTTGACTACAGCCTCTGGGAAGTAGCCACTCTCACGATAACCGGAAGAAACCTCGCCAGTCTTAGGATCATGCCACTCCAGCGGGAATACCGGGAAACCGAGGCGGTCGCCATCACGCTTACTCAGCTTACCTTTACCTTCAGGCTTAAGAAGCAAAGGAAGATGCGCAAAACGAGGCATGGTATCTTCCCAACCGAAAGCCTTATAAAGAAGTACGTGCAAAGGCGCACTAGGTAACCACTCCTCACCGCGGATTACATGAGAGATTTCCATCAGGTGGTCGTCTACGATATTTGCCAGGTGATAAGTTGGCAATTCATCTGCACTCTTGTAAAGCACCTTATCATCCAAGATATCGCTCATTACCTTCACGTCGCCACGAATCATATCGTTCACGTGAATTTCCTGTCCTGGTTCAATCTTGAAACGTACAGTATACTGCTTTCCGTCAGCAATCAGCTTATCAACCTCTTCCTTAGAAAGCGTCAGAGAGTTGCGCATCTGCATACGAGTATGAGCATCATACTGGAAATTCTGGATTTCGGCACGTTTCGCCTCCAACTCCTCAGGAGTATCAAAAGCAATATACGCCTTATCATTATCCAAGAGCTGCTGAACATACTGCTTATAAATATCACGACGTTCACTCTGGCGATAAGGTCCATGCTCTCCACCGAAACTTACACCCTCGTCAAACTGGATACCCAGCCACTTGAAAGATTCCAGGATATATTCTTCGGCTCCAGGCACGAAACGATGAGAATCTGTATCCTCAATACGGAACACCAGCTCACCTCCATGTTGGCGAGCAAACAAATAATTATACAGAGCGGTACGAACACCGCCAATGTGCAATGCACCCGTTGGACTAGGGGCAAAACGCACCCTTACTTTTCTATCTGCCATGTCTTTTTATAGCTATTTTCAAATTTTTCTGCAAATTTACATCTTTTTTTGCGATTTTAGCCGTTTTTTTTCGTATTTTCGCACTGTAAAACGAAATAAGTAAGAAAAAAGTAGGAAAATGAGCATATTTAACAACCCAGAAGAGAACTATTGGCGCAATTTCGCCACAAAAACGGTTTTGATATTAATCACCGTTGCTATCATTGTTTGGTTCCTTCCTCGCAACGAAGGAAGGATGTTCAGGTATGATGTTGGAAAGCCATGGATGTATGGTTCTGTCATCGCAAAATTTGACTTTCCAATCTATAAGACCGATGAAGCCATCAAGCGGGAACAGGATTCGCTGATGAAGCAATTCCAACCTTATTATACTGTCAATGAATCCATCGGCAGCGAACAGGTGAGCCGTTTCCTGCACGACTTCAGCCAAGGTGTACCAGGTTTGCCAAAAGAATACGTGGGGCTCATAGCCCAGCAGCTTCAGCGGCTTTATCAGACCGGCATCATCAATACCACGGAATATAATCGTATCTACAAAGATTCTACGAGTATGATACGTATTATCAACGGAAAGAATGTGAAGAGCGTGCCTATCGGTTCGTTCTATTCTACTATTGCCGCTTACGAACGCATCTTCTACGATGAGAAGCTGGCAACCCAGCGGCAGCTTTTGTCCCGTTGCAACCTTAACAATTATGTTGAAGCCAACGTCATATATGATAAAGAAAGAAGCGAGACTGAAAAAGCCGACATGATGAGCAGCATTCCACTGGCAAGCGGAATGGTGATGAGCGGTCAGAAGATTGTGGACCGTGGAGAAGTGATTACGAACAATACCTATCGGGTGCTCAATTCATTCGATAAGGAGATGAAGCGCCGCAGCTCTACCCAGGAAGAACTGACAACTACTATCATCGGACAGGTACTGTTTATCTTCATCCTTGTCATGCTGTTTACTTCTTATCTCACACTTTTCAGGAAAGACTATTTCGATAAGCCGCGCAGCATTACCATGCTTTATGCGATGATTACGCTGTTCCCTATCTTTGTGTCACTCATGATGAAACACAATTTCTTCAGTGTCTATATCATCCCATTTGCCATGGCGCCTATCTTCGTACGTGTGTTCATGGACTCGCGTACTGCTTTTATCAGCCACGTTACGATGATTCTCATTTGTGCAGCAGCTGTAAAATACCAGTACGAGTTTATCATCGTACAGCTGGTAGCAGGTCTTGTTGCCATCTACAGTTTGCGTGAACTCAGCAAGCGCTCGCAGATATTCATCACAGCCCTGTTGGTGACTATAGCCAGCGGTATAGTATATCTTGCCCTTCAGCTGATGCAGGACAACCAGGTATTCAACGTAGATGCCAGCATGTATACCTACTTTACCGTAAACGGCATCTTCCTGCTACTCTCTTATCCGCTCATGTACATTATAGAAAAGATGTTTGGATTTACATCTAATGTTACACTCTTCGAGTTGTCAAATACCAACAAGGGATTACTTCGCAACCTGAGTGAGATTGCTCCAGGCACCTTCCAGCATTCTATCACCGTAGGTAACCTGGCAGCAGAGATTGCCAACCGCATCAGAGCCAACAGTCTCCTGGTACGTACCGGAGCACTCTATCATGATATCGGTAAGATGACAAACCCTGTTTTCTTCACAGAGAATCAGGTGGGAGTTAATCCTCACGACCAGTTGAGCGACCTTGAGAGTGCACAGATTATCATAAGCCATGTTTCAGAAGGTCTGAAGATGGCAGAGAAGATTGGTCTGCCAGGCATCATAAAGGATTTCATCACTACTCATCACGGAACGGGCATCACCAAGTATTTCTATATTAATTACTGTAATGCCCACCCTACAGAGGTGATTGACAAGTCGCAGTTCCAATATCCAGGACCGAACCCATTTACCCGCGAACAGGCTATCCTGATGATGGCAGATACGGTTGAAGCGGCTTCGCGCTCTCTTAACGAATATACTGAAGAAAGCATCAGTAACCTCGTCAATAAGCTCATCGACGGACAGGTGGCAGATGGTTTCTTTAAGGAGTGCCCTATCACGTTCCGAGACATTGCGCTCGCTAAACAGGTACTCATCGAACGACTCAAGGCTATTTACCATACCCGTATTTCGTATCCTCACTTAAACGTGAGACAGAATGCCGGCAAAAAGGCGAGTCAGGAGTCTAAAGAACAAGAGTAAAGATACAATTCGTGAAGTTCTTATGCCGTAAAGCGTATAAACGGATATACAAAAAGGTAAAACATAACCGATAAAAGCCCTTTTTCTTGCACAGTTTTTTAAATCTGTGCAAGAGAAAAGGCTTTTTACGTTAATATGTTTTAAATATTTCAGAAAAGCAATAGCGAAATAGAACATTATAGTTACCTTTGCGGACGTTTTTATTTAATATTATTAAGATGAAGAAACTAAAATTAGTTGGTTTTGCCATTGCGATGGCTTGTGCAACCCCATCTTTTGCAGGCGGTTTGCTCACCAACACCAATCAACATGTAGCATTCAATAGAATGATGAGCCGTGAGGCTTCAATTGGTATCGACGGTGTTTATTACAATCCAGCCGGAGTTGTATTCATGGGTGAAGGTCACCATCTCGCCATCAACTGGCAGTTGGCTTACCAGACACGTAGCATTGAAAATGATTATGCATTGTTCACCAACAATGTGAACAATCCTATTACTCCTCGTACTTTCAAGGGTGAGGCTTTTGCGCCTGTCATCCCTTCATTCCAGTATGCTTATAATAAAGGTAGATGGTCACTCCAGGCTAGCTTCGCCCTCACAGGTGGTGG
>JAJWAL010000191.1:0-2990 GCA_021618535.1 Segatella copri
TTAAAATGGGGTACCTTTTTCAGTGCCTTCCCTGGGCTAGGAGCTTCTGCCCTTTACCTTTCCGCTACGCGCCGGTGACCGTTGGTTCAGGGCGTGTGGGGCTTACATGCGAAACTTGAATTATTTAGTTTATATAACTTGCCGCCAAAGTTACGCTTTTTTCTCGAAACCACTAAGAAAACCACAAGAAATCTGCAAGTTATCAGCAAATTACCTGGATATAAACTATAACCAGTCATCCCCATGCGGTCCCATCCCGTACAATCTGGCGAGACCTTTGATGGTCCGCCAACCTTAGAGCGTAGCGGTTCCGAGCGACGAGGAGGAGCGGTTTCCTCCCTCTTCCCTGAGGGTGAGAGGGTCGGGGTGAGAGGTGGAGCCTTCCTTAAGGGTAAGGAAGGTTTCTGTCCCCTGTAAGGGGAACCGAAAGGGTCGTAAAGACTATTGAAGGTAGGTTTTCGAAAAAACTCCCTTTGGCTAAAGATTTTGCAAATGAGCGCAATGAAAGTTTGCTTTCAAATTGCCGAGTGCAGCTAATCTTATCTAAAGGGAGACGGAGGGATTCGAAGATGTTGTTGTTATAGGAACATACTATCTGCTCATCTCTATTTGCAAAGTATAATCGCTGGATGGTGCGGAACAAATCCGGCTCCCGTTTTACTCCTTCAAAAACGAATAGTATCTACCTCCTACCCGATTGTACTACAACTCGCTGAATATCTGCAACATACAAGTCCTCTATAAAATTGTCCGCAAGCTGCGGACAATTTGCCTGTAATGGTGCATAGAGCTTATAAAAGTAGCTCATGTACTTCAAGTTAGTTGGTGAGAATCCTTTCACCCCTGGCATTTCGTTCTTCAAATCCTGACTGAGATTTCTGGTTGCCATCCTTGGCTTCGTACCCAACCCACAACCCAGGGAAAACAAAGCATCAGCAGCAGAAGAGTCTGATATCCATTAATATGAATAGGAGATTCATAGATTCCCAATGCCGGCAAGCAGACGCCTATGAGAGGGCATCCTGTATTCATTGCCCAGCATGCTACAGGCTGCTGTTGCCGTGGTTGTTTCTTCAAATGGCATCATATACCTGCCGGAAGACAGCTGACAGGAGAAGAACAGCAGTATGCTGTAGCAGTACTGATGGCATGGATTGAAAAACAGGTTTAAAAAGCATGAAGTTTTATTTTATGTCCAAAACTCTTCTTCGCCAGTGGGTTGCATCTTGCCCCCGCACTTTGGGCAAGTATGCATATCCCACCTGTGAATCCTGTCAGAACCACATCTTAGACATAGCCTTCCTACAAGAGAACAATTCAACACCCAACTTGCATTGGATATCTTGCCAATCTATACCATCATCGACATGATAGAGACTGCAGAATAACCCATAATATAATGAAAGAGAGTCCTTTAAAAAACCGGACTCTCTTTTAATACTGAGCTCCTTTAAACCAGTCCGTTTAAATCAATGGAATATTTGGTAGGCAGCTTCTGCTCCTTCTTGATAAACATCAGCATGTAAATAGGGAGATAAGTGATTTTTCCCACCTTCTTCACATTATCATTACACAGCACATAGGCTTTAGAAATCTGATAAGTTGTTGAGTTCACCACATTCGTAAGCGCTTTGTGACGCTCATAATCCTTGCCCGATTTAACCTCTATCGGCAACACCTCACCATTTTGCTCTATCACAAAATCCAGTTCACCCTGGCGCTTGTTGTTATAATAATACAACTGGAAACCGTGCGCCCAGAGCTCTTGTGCTACGGCATTCTCATATACCGAACCAAAGTTGATGGACGGTTCGTTATCCAAAATCTTCAGTTGAATGCCATCCGCATAAAGACTTGCCAAAAGACCAATATCTGCCATAAACAGCTTGAATAAGTTTCTGCTGCTCGACAAAATCAACGGCACAGTAGGCTCCTCAACATTATATACCGGCAAAGCTACACCGGCATCCTTCAACCACAAGAAACTGTTCTGATAACGTGCAAACTTGATGTTTTCATTCAGGTTCTTCAATATGAAACGCTTGTTCTTGGCATCAAGCTCAGCAGGGATCCTGTCAAAGATTTCCTGAATATACAATTTATGGTCAGGGTCATATTTCGCTATATCCTGCTTATAGAGACGTATGATAGCCTGCTGCTCTGCCATTACATCTTGCAGATTATTGGTAGCCAGATATTTATCAACAGCTGCAGGCATTCCACCTACTATAAGATAAAGGCGGAATACCTCCATCATCTTTTCATGGATGAATTCATCTACAGCAGTCCCTTCAGTAAAATGCTTCCTCAAAGCATCTATAATTCTATCGTTGATACCAACTGCTGTAGCAAACTCCTCCAAATCAAGAGGATACATATCTTTCACATCCATATATCCCACTGGTGCAGAACGGAGATTCTTGATCTCCACACCCAATAGGCTACCGCTTAAAACATAGCGATAGCTCCCCTCTTCCACCAGAAATTTGATGGCAGTTACGATTTCCGGGCATTCCTGCACTTCATCAAAGAACACAAGGGTACTGCCCTTGATCAAATCCTGGCTGGTCACAGTGGAGAGACGCAACAAGATGTCCTGACTATTCTTCGCCTTGCTGAAGACCTTTACCAAGCCTGGATTTTCGATGAAGTTGATTTCTATGAATCTTTCAAAATGTTCATGACCGAAACGACGGATAGAATATGTTTTTCCTATCTGTCTTGCTCCTGTCAACATCAAAGCTTTCTTATTCGCTTCGAAGAAATCAGCTAAATATCTGTCTATCTTACGTTTAATCATATCCTTGTCCCCTTTTCTATTATTAAACGGACGTATTTTGTCCGCTTTTCCATGGCAAATATACGATAATTTGTCCGTTTTTCCAAGGTATTTACGCATCTTTTTGTCCGTTTTTCCAAATTTTAACAGTTACTATGTAGCAGCTCCCCAAAGTGGACACAAAAAATGATTATTAATTATTTATATTTTT
>JAJWAL010000059.1:0-18688 GCA_021618535.1 Segatella copri
GATTTACACCTATTTATATATAAGAGGATATTTGATGAAAAATAAGATAGAAACATATTCTTTCATTCCTTCAGAGAGAAAAAATTGCCCAAACATTTTGCAGTTTCCGGGATTTATTATATCTTTGCAGAAAAACTACAGCTATATGAAAATAAATAATCTAAGCGAGCACAATTGCATCATCAACCGCTATCTGGCTGAGATGCGTGACTGCGATTATCAAAAGAACCGACTGCTCTTCCGCAACAACATCAAGAGAATCGGTGAGTATGAGGCCTTTGAAATCTCAAAGACTCTTAATTACGAAAAGACTGAGGTGACTACGCCACTCGGTGTGGCCCAGGTTAATCTTCCTACCGAAAAGATTGTCATCGGTACCATATTCCGTGCCGGACTTCCTTTCCACGAAGGTTTCCTCAATATTTTCGACCACTCTGGCAATGCCTTTGTGAGTGCTTATCGCGAGTATACCAACAAGGAGCATACTGAGGTGGGCGTACATATCGAATACCTCGCTACACCTGATCTTACGGACAAGGTGCTCATCATTGCCGACCCTATGCTTGCCACAGGTATCAGCATGGAGATGGGTATGAAGGCTTTCCTCACCAAGGGCAATCCTAAACATATCCACATTGCCTGTGTTCTCGCTGCACCTGAGGGTATTGAGCACGTAAAGAAAACCTTCCCGGAGGACAAGACTACCATCTGGTGTGCCTCTATTGATGAGGGTTTGAACGAGCATAAATATATCGTACCAGGCTTCGGTGATGCAGGCGACTTGTGCTACGGCAGCAAGCTCTAAGCCGCAGGCATTATAAAAAGTATAGCAACTATACTCTGAAATACTCTTCACTCTTCACCTTTCGGCCCGAAACCCCTGTGTTTATCGGCATTCCGGAGGGTGAAGAGTTATTTGTATCTCTTCACCCACTCTTCACCACTCTTCACCGCTCTACTCTGGCAGATTTGGAATCCGCTAAAAGGACCGGTGCATTTTTTTGTGCGCCCAAAGGTGAAGAGTGGTGAAGAGTGGGTGAAGAGTGCCGGAGCACTCTTCACCCCTCGGAATGCCGCTAAACACAGGGGGTTCGGAGCTTTTGGTGAAGAGTGAAGAGTTTTTCGCCTATCGCCCCAAAAAGCGAATCAGACGCCTAAAAGAAAATCAGATAAACCCAGTTCCGAGAACTGTTAAAGACAAATTGCCGACTAGCGATTGAAAGCTAGCCAATAGCCAAACACAAACAGCCGACTAGCGGATAAGGCGCTAGTCGGCTGTCCGGCTTCTGCCAGTTGGCTGTCCTACTCAAACAGCCAACTTATCTCCGAAAGATAAAACCTTTAATAATGGAATGAACTGCCCCCCAGGAACTCTCGCAGAAGCGAAGTAGGCGGCAGATTATTATAAGTGCGCTCTTTTAGAACAAAAATCGTATCGTCAAGCGCACAGACAATAAAATAGGAAAAGTTTTTGTTACATGAGACAAAGTTCGTTTTAAATTAATCTTGTATATTTGCACCCATAATTTAATTATTAACAAAAATGCCAAACGTATGAAAAAGATTATGAGAAGTACAATAATATCAGCAATATTAAGCTGCATTTTAACATTAATGGCAAGTTGTTCTAACAACGATGAAAATACTGCGTCATATAGAAAGTATGAGATTCCTACCGATGCGATGATAGAGACTCCAGACAATCAGATCCTTACCATAAATACGAAAGATGACTTTGAAAAGTATTTCAAGAATTGTGTAAGTAGCGCAAAACCTAACACAAAAATAGAACTACCAGAAGTGAACTTTCTAAAATACACGCTAATCTACATACAAGGAGAATCAACACATGGGATAGCCAAACTAGAGAGTTCCTTGGCGTCAACAGAAAGTTGCAAAATTCTATCCATCCATATAGAACAGAACTTTACAAATGTGATGCAAAGATGGAATGTCGCATATCTTATCGACAGAGAGGATAAGCCAAACATCAAATTACAATACCAAATAATAGAGCCATAGTCTTTAAAGAAAAAGTCCAAAGAAAGAAATCTGGTTTGAAAACTATCTTTGGACTTTTTTGATAAGCTACCCTTTAATAATGGAACGAACTGCCACCCAGGAACTCTCGCAGAAGCGAAGTAGGCGGCAGATTATTATAAGGTATACCCTTGAAGTATTTCAGGAACTTAAGCAACCGGTAAGCCTCAGCATATTCCTCACAATTCTCCGGAACCTGCTGCAGCAGCGGCTCTGCCTGCGTCTTAATCACAGCCAGCTCATAAAGCATCGCCGTATTGAGCATCGCATCGGCATTCTCCTGGAACGGGAATATCCACTTGTTCTCACCCGCCCTTACCGAAGGCCAGCGATGAATGGTTTCCTGGGCAGAGACACCACGATACTTGTAATCGCGGATGATGCGGCGGAGCAAACGGTTGTCTGTTGTCGGGATATAATTGTGATTGTCCAGAAGAATCGTAGTCAGCGCCGAAGCATATACTCTGAATATCTGCTCCTGTGGGATGTGGGCCGTCAGCTCTGGGTTCAATGCATGAATGCCCTCTACCACCAGCACATTGTTATCGTTCATCTTCAGTTTGTTGCCGCTCTTTTTACTCTTTCCGCTCTGGAAATCATACTTCGGCAATTCTACCTCCTCACCACGGAAGAGGGCATTGAACTGCTCGTTGATTAAATCGAGATCCAGGGCATAGATGCTCTCATAATCATATTCGCCCGAAGCATCCTTCGGCGTTTTCTCTCTATCTACGAAATAATCATCGAGCGAAATCTGGAGCGGTTTCAATCCGTTTACGGCAAGCTGTATGCTCAGACGCTTGCACGAAGTGGTCTTGCCCGAAGAAGAAGGACCTGCCAGCAGCACCAGTTTCACGCCCTTGCGGCTGGCTATCTCCTCAGCAATCTTGGCAATCTTCTTCTCCTGCAGCGCCTCGCTGATATTGATGATGTCGGTAGAATGATTGGCATCTATCGCCTGGTTAAAATCGCCTACAGTCCTGATGCCCAGGATACTCTGCCAGCGATGATGCTCCTTGAATATCTCAAACATCTTGTCCTGTCGGGTCATTTCGCCCAGCACATCCGGGTTCTTGAGCGAAGGAATGCGCAGGAGCATGCCATCATAATATTTCTCCAGTCCGAAGAGATAGAGCTGCGAGGTATTGGTGAGCAGCGTGCCATAGTAATAATCCACATAATCACCTATTTTATAATAGGTAGTATAGATAGAGCCCGATGTCTTGAGCAGTTTCACCTTTTCCACATCCCCTTTCTCCTGGAACAGCGCAACTGCCTCTTCGGTAGGCACGGTGAACCGGCGTATCGGCATCCTGGCATCGATAATCTCCTGCATGCGACGGCGGATGATGTTCACATCTTCATCAACAACAGGTCTGCCCAGGCGGATATCTACGTAGAAACCATTCGATACGGGGATATCAATCACCACATCTGTAGCAGGATAAATGTCCTGTACCGCCTTGCAGAGAACAAAAAAGAGGGTACGGGTATATGCACGAGAACCGGATGAAGAAGTCATATCAAGAAATTCTACATCTTTAGAATTATAAACACGATAATGCATGCCTTCAACCTTGTTATTTACCCTTGCAGACACCGGTCCGTGGGTCATTTTGAGGTCAAATGCAGAAAAAATATCAAAAAGTGTGCTTCCGATTTCTACTTTCTGAGATTTTTTATTATTTTTGCAACGGATTTGAATTACTTGTTTCATTTGTATTAAAACTATGTTACAAAATTAAACTAATCTACCCGCTCTCGAAGCCCCCGAAGGTGCTTTTTGAGCATCAGCTTACTCTTTTTAGAAGAGAGACGCCTACAGAGTGTAAAGTTACGAAGAAATTCGGAAACTTGATGTATTTGACAACATTAATTAAGTTATTATATGTCGATTTGGATATTTTTTAAGCTTATTGGAGCACTCGCCCTACTGATGTTCGGTATGAAGACCATGAGCGACAGTTTGCAGAAGATGGCAGGACCACAGCTCCGCCATGTGTTAGGAACAATGACCACCAACCGTTTGACGGGCATCCTCTCGGGTACGCTCATCACCGCAGCGGTGCAGTCTTCTACAGCCACAACGGTGATGACCGTATCATTCGTTAATGCTGGTCTCCTTACTCTAGCCCAGGCTATCTCCGTTATCATGGGCGCCAACATCGGAACCACGCTCACCGCATGGATCATGAGTGCCGGTTTCTCGTTTAACATCACAGATTTTGTATGGCCGGCGTTCTTCATCGCCATCATTCTGATTTACAGTAAGAAACGCAAGATTATCGGCGACTTCATCTTCGGTATATCCTTTATGTTCCTCGGTTTGGGAACTTTACGCCAAACCGGTATCGACATGGATCTGGCTCATAATCAGCCAGTTCTTGAATTCTTCGCAAGTTTCGACCCTCACAGTTTCCAGACTACCATCACCTTCCTGATTATCGGTAGTATACTCACTATGTGCGTGCAGAGTTCGGCAGCCGTCATGGCGATTACGATGATACTCTGCTCTACCGGCGTATTGCCTATCTATCAGGGTATTGCGCTTGTGATGGGTGAGAATATCGGTACAACCGTAACCTCCAACGTGGCAGCGCTCACCGCCAACACCCAAGCCCGGAGAGCGGCGATGGCGCACATGGTATTCAACATCTTCGGTGTGCTTTGGATACTCTGCGTATTTCGCCCGTTCATCCATCTGGTATGCGGTTGGGTAGGCTATGATGATATGATGGAGAAGAACGATCCTCATTTCGTAGCCAATGCAGCCAAGCTATCCTTTGTGCTTGCCGCCTTCCATACCACGTTCAACCTCTCCAACACCTTTATCCTGGTTTGGTTCATTCCACAGATAGAGAAGCTGGTATGCAAGATTATCCGTCCTAAGAAGAATGCCGACGAAGACGACTTCCGCCTGCGCTTTATCCAGAGCGGTATCATGAAGACACCGGAAATCTCTGTCTTGGAGGCTCAGAAGGAAATCCACTGCTTTGCCGAGCGCATCCAGCGTATGTTCGGTATGGTAAAGACGCTTCTTGGCGAAACCAATGAAGATAAGTTTGTAAAACTCTATAGCCGCATTGAGAAATACGAGGGTATCTCTGACAACATGGAGATTGAGATTGCCAAGTATCTCGACCAGGTGAGCGATTCTCATCTTTCTGACGAAACCAAGGCAAAGATCCGCGCCATGCTCCGTGAGATTTCTGAAATCGAGAGTATCGGTGACAGTTGCTTCAACATCGCACGCACGCTGAACCGCCGTTTCAAGGGCAAGGAAGACTTCATCACTTCACAGTATGAACACATGCACCAGATGATGGAGCTTACCGACAATGCCCTTACCCAAATGAACATCACCCTCGTAGGTCATAAGGGAGATAACGATGCCAACCTCTCTTTCAACATCGAGAACGAAATCAACAACTATCGCAATCAGTTGAAGAGCCAGAACATCAACGATGTAAACAACCATCTCTATACCTACGCCATCGGTACCATGTATATGGATATCATCCAGGAATGCGAGAAGCTCGGCGACTACGTAGTAAACGTAGTAGAGGCCCGAATGGGTGTAAGACAGCATGAAGCTTAGGGAGAGTTTATAGTTAACAGTTAATAGTTTATAGGGCATGAAGTTCATTCGTGAGCTTCATGCCCTATCTATATTTTCTACCTATCTATATTTTCTACCTATCTATATTTTCTACCTATCTATATTTTCTACCTATATTAAATAGGACAAACAGATATGTTTTTAAGCAAGACACCTGATTCATAACAGCAAAGTTGGCATAAAGAAGTGATTTCACAAAGAAAAAGAAAGAATTTTGGCACAACATAGAGGATAACTCGATTTTTTGTTGTAATTTTGCAGCCGAAATTGCAATTTTATAAATAATTAATGAAGATTCTAGTAACGGGTGCGTCGGGCTTTATCGGCAGTTACATCGTGGAAGAGGCCTTAAGACAGGGCATGGAAACCTGGGCGGCAGTACGCCCTACCAGTTCCAGAAAGTATCTGCAAGACGAGCGCATCCATTTTATCAATCTCAATCTTTCTTCAGAGGAAGAGTTGGAGAAAGAACTCGCCCCGCACGAGTTCGACTATATAGTGCATGCAGCCGGCGCAACGAAGTGCCTGCATGCAGAGGACTTTTATAAGGTAAACACAGAGGGAACCAAGCATCTGGTGAACGTCCTTCTGCGCCTCCAGATGCCTATCAGGCGATTTGTCTTTGTCAGTTCGCTCAGCATCTTTGGAGCCATCCGCGAAGAGCAGCCTTATCAGGAAATCTCAGAACATGATACTCCTAAGCCAAATACTGCATACGGAAAGAGTAAGCTGGAGGCAGAACGCTATCTGGACAGCATCGGCAACAACTTCCCTTATATCATCCTCCGCCCTACAGGAGTTTATGGTCCTAGAGAGAAAGATTATTTCCTCATGGCGCAGAGCATCAGGCAGCATGTTGACTTTGCCGTAGGCTTCAAGCGCCAGGATATCACTTTTGTATATGTACAGGACGTAGTGCAGGCTGTATTCCTGGCTCTGGATCATGGCATGAACGGCAGAAAATACTTCCTCAGCGATGGAGAAGTTTACCAGTCTGCCGCCTTCAGCGACCTGATAAAAAAGGAGTTAGGCAATCCTTGGATGCTACGCATCAAGGCACCTGTCTGGGTGTTGCGCATCGTAACCTTCTTCGGAGAATATCTCGGAAGAATGACGGGCAAGATGTCGGCCCTGAACAATGACAAGTACAACATTCTGAAACAGCGCAACTGGCGATGTGATATTGAGCCAGCTATGGATGAACTGGGCTATCATCCTCATTATCCACTGGAAAGAGGCGTGAAGCTCGCCATCAAGTGGTACAAGGATAACGGATGGCTGTAAATTATAAACTAATAAGAAGCGTGATAAAAGATTATTTCAAGATAGACAAGAACCCGAAGAAGGGACTGATGACACTGGAATGGGTCATGCTGGGATATATGGCAATCACCATTATCACCATGCTCTTTACCTACACCAAACTCGTAAACCCGGAAGCTATGCTCTGGGGACGACTGAGAGCGCTCGTCATGACAATCGCTCTTTGGGCAGTATACCGCATGATACCTTGCCGCATCACCAAGATGGTGCGCATCATTGCCCAGATGGCTTTGCTTGCCTGGTGGTATCCCGACACCTACGAAATCAACCGTATGTTCCCCAACCTCGACCATATCTTTGCAGGTTGGGAGCAGAATCTTTTCGGATGTCAACCCGCCCTGCTCTTTGCCAAAGCCCTGCCTTGGGCTGTAGTAAGCGAACTGATGTCGATGGGCTACTTTATGTATTATCCGATGATTGCATTGGTTTCATTCTATTATTTCTTCTGCAGATATTATGAGGCTGAAAGAGCTGCATTCGTCATGCTCACCAGTTTCTTTATCTACTATCTCATCTACATCTATGTACCGGTAGCGGGTCCGACCTTCTACTTTGATGCAGTAGGAATATCAGAAATAACCAAAGGCATCTTCCCGGCTTTGGGCGATTACTTCAACACCCATACCAACTGCCTGCCGACACCGGGCTACACCGATGGAATCTTCTACCAGCTTGTAGAAGACGCCAAGAACGCCGGCGAGCGTCCTACAGCAGCTTTCCCAAGTTCGCATGTGGGCGTGAGTACCATCTGCATGCTCCTGGTCTGGCATACCGGCAACAGAAAACTGCTATACGTGATGCTGCCATTCTACATCTTCCTGTGTCTGGCTACCGTATATATTCAGGCGCATTATCTCATCGATGCCATCGCCGGCCTCATCTCTGCCGTCGTCATCTATTTTGTATTGATGGCAGTATCGAAGGGAATGATAGAGCATCATACTCCTTCTTCGCGACTGAGATTCAGATAGTTACATATTTTAATTACAATAACATTATAAACGAATAGAATTCATCTAGAACAATGAAGAAACTATTTATTGAGACTTATGGCTGCCAGATGAACGTGGCAGACAGTGAAGTAGTTGCCTCTGTGATGCAGATGGCTGGCTACGAAATTTGTGAGAAAGAAGAAGAGGCTGATGCCATCTTCCTGAACACCTGCAGTATCCGCGAGAATGCAGAGAACAAGATTTATCATCGCCTCGACACCCTGCATGCTGAGCAGAAGAAGGGAAGAAAGGTGATTCTAGGCGTTTTGGGCTGTATGGCAGAGCGAGTGAAGGATGACCTCATCCAGAACCACTATGCCAACCTGGTTTGCGGACCAGACAGCTATCTCAACCTGCCGGATATGATTGCGCAGTGCGAGATGGGTACCAACGCCATCAACATAGAACTTTCTAAGACCGAGACTTACCGCGACATCGTACCTCAGCGCATCGGTGGCAACAGAGTGAGCGGTTTCGTAAGCATCATGCGTGGTTGCAACAACTTCTGCCACTACTGCATCGTGCCTTATACCCGTGGACGTGAGCGCAGCCGCGATGCCGAGAGCATCCTGCGTGAGGTTCGCGATTTGCAGCAGCGTGGTTTCAAGGAGGTTACCCTGCTTGGACAGAATGTAAACAGTTATGGTCTCTCGCCATCGGGCAAGCGCGAGGAAGGCAGTCTTTCCTTTGCCGAGCTCCTCCACATGGTAGCCCAGGCTGTACCGGATATGCGAGTACGCTTCACCACCTCTAACCCAGAGGATATGACCGAGGACATCCTCCACGCCATCGCCGAAGAGCCAAACCTCTGCAAGCACATCCACTTCCCTGCACAGAGCGGAAGCAACAAGATTTTGAAGCTGATGAACCGCAAATACACCCGTGAGGAGTATCTGCAGCGCATCGCCGATATCAAGCGCATCATTCCAGGCTGCGGCATCACCACCGACATCTTCGTGGGTTATCACGACGAGACCGAGGAAGACCATCAGGAAACCCTCTCGCTGGTGAAGGAAGTAGGCTTCGACAGTGCCTTCATGTTCAAGTATTCAGAGCGCCCGGGCACCTATGCAGCCAAGCATCTGCCAGACAACGTTTCTGAGGAAACCAAGATAGCCCGCCTCAACGAACTCATCAAACTGCAGACCGAGGTGAGTGCCGAGCAGAACAAGAAGGATGAAGGCAAGGTATTCACCATCCTCATCGAGAACTTCAGCAAGCGTAGCCGCGAGCAGATGATGGGCCGAACAGAACAGAACAAGGCGGTTGTCATCGATAAGGGTAACCACCATATCGGAGAGTTCGTGAAGGTTCGCATCACCGGTTCTACCTCTGCAACTCTCTTCGGAGAAGAAGTAAAGGAGTAAACCCAAACTCATCAGAACAGCTTTTTCTGAATAAAAAGACTCTTCTAAAAGAAAAAACAGAATATAAACAAGAAAAACCGCCAAAAGTTTGGCGGTTTTCTTAAAAAGCACTATATTTGCACCTATGAAGGAATTCTTGCAAATTTTACGCCGATTCGTCCCTCCATACAAGAAGTATCTGGGACTGTCTATCCTGTTCAATATCCTGTCTGCGGTATTGAACATCTTTTCGTTTGCAGCCTTGATACCAATCCTGCAAATCCTGTTCCAAGTAGATGGTGGTATCCGTGTCAACGAGTATATGCACTGGAATGGAGATTGGGGTAGCATCAAGGAGGTTGCAACCAATAATCTGTATTATTATATTCAGGAGTTTATTGTTGTCCATAGTGCATCAACAGCCCTTTTGGTCATCGGCCTATTCCTAGCCTTCATGACATTCCTCAAGACGGGAGCCTATTTCCTCTCGTCAGCCACCATCATACCTATCCGTACAGGTATCGTAAGAGACATCCGCAACCAGATTTACCAGAAGATAAACAGTCTCTCGCTCGGTTTCTTCAGCGAGGAGCGCAAGGGCGATATCATCGCCCGCATGAGCGGTGATGTGCAGGAAGTGGAAAACAGCATCATGTCGTCGCTCGACATGCTCTTCAAAAACCCTATCCTGATCCTCTTCTATTTCATCACACTCATCTGCATCAGCTGGCAGCTCACCCTCTTCACCATCCTCTTTGTGCCACCTTTCGGCTGGTTCATGGGAGTAGTTGGCAAGAAACTGAAGGCACACAGTATCGAGGCACAGGCACTTTGGAGCGATACGATGAGTATGGTAGAAGAAACGCTGGGCGGCTTGCGCATCATCAAGGCGTTCTGTGCAGAAGAAAAGATGAACAAGCGTTTCAATCAGGTTAACAGCAGCTACCGCGACAACATCATGCGTGTAAATATCCGCCAGCAGATGGCACACCCGATGAGTGAGTTCCTGGGAACCATCCTCATCGTAGTGGTATTGTGGTTTGGCGGTATTCTGGTTCTGGATTACGGCAGAATCGACGGTCCTACCATCATCTTCTATCTCGTGATGCTCTACAGCATCATCAACCCACTGAAGGAATTCTCAAAGGCAAGCTACAATATCCCAAAGGGATTGGCAAGCATGGAGCGTATCGACAAGATTCTGCAGGCTGAGGTGGAAATCAAGGACAAGGAGAACCCTGAGCATATCAGCAGCTTCGAACATCAGATAGAGTTCCGCCACGTTTCCTTCGCCTATACCGACCGAAAGAGCGCCGAACTGGTATATGTATTAAAGGATATCAATCTCGTAATACCAAAAGGCAAGACTGTTGCACTTGTTGGTCAGAGCGGTAGCGGTAAGAGTACGATGGTAGATTTGATTCCTCGTTACTATGATGTACAGGAAGGCGAGGTGCTGATTGACGGCATCAATGTGAAAGACCTTGCCGTACATGACCTTCGCATGCTGATAGGAAATGTAAACCAGGAGGCTATCCTCTTCAATGCAAGCTTCAAGGATAACATCCGATTCGGCAAGACCGATGCTACAGATGAGGAAATAGCCAATGCAGCTAAGATAGCCAATGCTTACGAGTTCATCACCAAGTCGGAGAAAGGTTTCGATACAAATATCGGTGACCGAGGCGGCAGACTTTCCGGTGGCCAGCGCCAGCGTGTCAGCATCGCCCGTGCCATCCTCAAGAATCCTCCTATCCTCATCCTCGATGAGGCAACATCAGCCCTCGATACCGAGAGCGAGCGCCTGGTTCAGGATGCCTTGGAGAAACTGATGAAAACCCGTACCACTGTGGCTGTGGCTCACCGATTGAGTACCATCAAGCATGCCGATGAAATCTGCGTATTGCACGAGGGTAGGATTGTGGAGCGTGGTACTCATGAGGAACTGATTGAAAAAAAAGGATATTACAAGAAGTTGCATGATATGCAGCAGGTGTAATTGAGTAAAGAGTTAATAGTTAATAATTTATAGTTTTACAGATGGTTAAGATTGTTTATGCATTCTTTTATGCAATATCGCTGCTGCCTTTCAGGCTGCTCTATTGCATTGCCGACTTCGAGTACTTCATGATGTATTACGTCATCAAGTACCGCAGAGGCATTGTGCGTAAGAATCTCACCACCTCCTTCCCTGAGAAATCAGAAGAAGAGATTGTTGACATCGAGAAGAAATTCTACCGCTGGTTCAGCGATTACTTCTTCGAGGCGGTTAAACTTCTGAGCATCAGCGATAAGGAACTTCGCCGCCGATTCAAGGTATATAACAGCGAAGAAGTGGAACAATGTTTTCAGGAAGGTCAGGATGTGGCAGCCATCCTCGGTCATTACTGCAACTGGGAGTGGCTCTCATGTGTAGGCATCGAACTGCCCAAAAACCGCATTCTGGGCCTCATCTATCATCCACTGTACAATAAAGCTTTTGATGAACTCTTCAAGCGCATCCGCTCTCACGAAGAAAACGGAGTGCCTGTCCCAAAGAAGGACATCCTCCGCTATCTCGTAGACTACAAACGCAAGAACATCCGCAGCCTCTTCGGCTACATCAGCGACCAAGGACCCAAGTGGGAGAACATCCACCTGTGGCTTCCTTTCCTCAATCATCCCGAAACCCCAGTGTTTACGGGTGGCGAGAGAATCATGAGGAAGATGAACGATGCCGTGTTCTATGTAGAGATGTCCCGCCCTAAGCGCGGCTACTATACAGCAACATACAAACTCATCACCCGCAATCCGAACTCCCTGCCGGAGCACGAGATTACTCGTCGCTTCTTTCAGATGCTGGAAGAAACCATCCGCAAGAATCCACCTTATTATTTATGGACGCATAACAGATGGAAGCGAACCAAGGAGGAGTTTGACAAGCGATATGAAATTAAAAACGGTAAAGTAATTCCTAAAGAATCATGAGAATAGTTCTTTTCTGTGAAAACAAGTATGCCATAGACATACTTAATCCGATACAAGAACATGTGACAAAGCAACATTTGCCACACGAGATATTGTGGTATATCCACAAACCAAAGATAGACAGTTTTCCATATGCCGACCAGGTGAAATGGACCAACTCTATTCAAGAAGTCTATGACTTCCAGCCAGAGGCTATCTATGTGCCAGGCAACATTGTGCCTTACTATCTGCCAGGCGTCAAGATACAGGTATTCCACGGCTATGCCGCAGAGAAGAAAGATCACTGGATTATCCGCCGTTACTTTGACACCTATTTCACCCAAGGTCCTTACTTCACTTCCCACTTCGAGGCTCTGGCCAAGAGATATGGAGATTTCGAGGTGTTGGAAACGGGATGGCCTAAGCAGGATTGGATCAAGGAAAACCTGCATAAATATGATGCCGACCGAGAGAAACTGCTCAGGGAAAGCGGCAAGGAGACCTTGATCCTTTATGCCCCAACCTTCTCGCCAAAACTCACTTCGCTTCCTTACATCAAGGAAGAGTTGGGCAAGCTGGCTAAGGAGCGCAATGCCCTGATAGTAATGAAGTTCCATCCGCTTACCCGTCAGGAATGGGTAGATGAATACCGTGAATGGGCTGCAACCAAGAAGGATGTTCTCTTCATCGACAAGGGAGAGAACGTAACCAAATATCAGCTGATGGCAGATACGCTCATCAGCGACACTTCTTCTACCATCTATGAGTTCCTGCTGCTCTCTCGCCCAGTAATCACCCTCGGCACCATATCCAAGGATATCTACTGGGAAAACATCACGGAACCTGATCAACTGATTGCCGCCTACGACCATGCCCTCACAGACCCTGAGGCGATAGCCAAGAGACAGTGGATAGTAGACAACTACGATCCATATTTGGACGGCAACGTATGCCAGCGCATGCTCGACGGAGCCGAAGACTACATCCGCCGTCATGGTGTGCCGAAGAAGAGAAAGCTGAATCTCTGGCGCAAATATACCAGCATCAAGACATTTGGAAGAATCAAAAAAGAATAAAGATATGCTTAATTTTACAGTAGGACCTGTGATGGCAAGCGATGAAGTTAGAGCCATCGGCGCTGAGCAGGTGCCTTATTTCAGAACAGCAGAGTTCTCCGCCATCATGAAGGAGAACGAACAATTGATGAAGCAGTTTGCCAAGGCATCAGACGATGCCCGCACTGTTTTTATCACAGGTTCGGGCACAGCCTCTATGGAAGCCGTGGTTATGAATGTATTCACTCCTGCCGACAAAGTACTGGTAGTGAATGGCGGTAGCTTTGGTCACCGATTCGTACAACTCTGTGAAATTCATGAGATTCCACATACAGAAATCAAGCTTGAGATGGGGACTCCACTCACGGCAGAAGACCTCAAGCCATACGAGGGACAAGGCTACACCGGCTTCCTCGTCAATCTACATGAGACTTCTACCGGCGTACTCTACGACATCCAGATGATCAGCGACTTCTGTCATCGCAACCATATTTTCCTGGCCGTAGATTCCATCAGTTCTTTCCTCGCGGACCCATTCAACATGAAGGAACTCGGCGTGAACGTAATGATTACGGGTTCACAGAAGGCACTGGCATGTCCTCCAGGCATCTCTGTCATCATTCTCGATACAGAGGCAATCAAGCGAGTAGAGGCAAACAATGTTAAGTCGATGTATTTCGACCTGAAGGATGCCTTGAAGAATGGTGAGCGTGGACAGACTCCTTTCACCCCAGCCGTAGGAACCTTACTGCAAATTCATGCCCGCCTGAAGGAGATAGAGCGCAATGGCGGTGTGGAGAGCGAGAACCAGCGCATGAAAATGCTTGCAGAAGATTTCAGAAGCAAGATCAAGGACCTGCCATTCACCATCGTATCAAAGTCAATGTCAAATGCCGTTACTCCTCTGCATCCGCAGAACGCCTCAGCCTACGACATCTTCCTGAAGCTGAAAGACGAATATGGCATCTGGGTATGTCCTAATGGTGGCGATATGGCAGAAAAGGTGTTCCGTGTAGGTCATCTCGGCAACCTGAGTCCGGAAGACAATACTACGCTTGTTGATGCACTGAAGGATATGCAGGCTAAGGGGCTGCTATAATATATATAATAAGGTATAGAGAACTTTCAAGATAGAGAAACTTATGGTTAAAGTCATCACATACGGTACTTACGACCTGCTTCATTATGGTCACATCCGTCTCCTGGAGCGCGCCAAGGCTTTGGGCGACTACCTCATCGTGGGCGTAACCTCGGATACCTTCGACCGTGAGCGTGGCAAAATCAATGTACAACAATCCCTCATGGAACGAGTGGAAGCCGTGCGTGCCACTGGCATTGCCGATGAAATCATCATCGAGGAATACGAGGGACAGAAGATTGACGACATCAAGCGACTGGACGTAGATATCTTTACCGTAGGTTCTGACTGGAGAGGCAAGTTTGACTATCTCAACGCCTATTGCAAGGTGGTTTATCTAGACCGCACTCAGGGCGTATCGAGCACGGAGATCAGAAGCGAGCAGCAGGTGGTTCGCCTCGGACTGGTTGGCGAATCGCCTATCCTCAACAAGATAGAGCGGGAAAGCCAATATGTCAATGGATTGGAGGCAGGAAAGGTTTTCTCCCTCAACGACCAATATCTCTCAGAGAATCTGCAGGCAGCGGAAAAGCAGGCAGCCAGTTTTCAGGAACTCCTGAATGAAAGCGATGCGCTCTATGTCATCTCTGCCCCAAGCAAGCACTATGCTCAAATAAAGGAGGCATTAGAAGCTGGCAAACACGTATTGTGCGAATCGCCTATCACTCTTCAGCCTCAGCAATGGAAAGAACTCAAGGAAATAGCAAAAGATAAGAAGGTAGTCTTGATGGATTCTATCAAGACCGCCTATTCTGTAGCCTATTACCGACTCTTACTCTTGGCTAAGGGCGGTATCATCGGTGATATCATGTCGGTGGATGCAACCTGCACCAGTCTCGTAGACTTTGACCCGACCCAGGATTCACAGAAGAGTCTTTACGAATGGAACAGTATCTGCGCCTGGGGACCGACGGCACTCCTGCCTATCTTCCAGCTTCTGGGCACAGAATACAGCAGCAAACAGATAGCCACTCACTTCCTGAACGAAGCAAAGCGCTATGATGCCTTTACCAAGATATCCTTCCTCTATCCTCATGCCGTAGCTTCGCTGAAGGTTGGTCAAGGCGTGAAGTCGGAAGGCGAATTGATTATCTCGGGCACCAAGGGATACATCTACGTACCAGCCCCATGGTGGAAGACCGATTACTTCGAGGTGAGATACGAGAATCCGCAGAACAACAAGCGCTACTTCTACCAGCTGGATGGAGAAGGGTTGCGCTATATGCTCCTCTCCTTCCTCAAAGCCATCCGCACCGGCAAGGACTTCTCTTATGTATCCGATGACATATCAGAAGAAATCGTCAGGACTATTGCAGACTTCGAGGCAAGAAGGGATATGGCAATCATCTAGGTTCGCCTGATATAAGATGGCTTAAACGAAAGAAGAATAAACATTCATATTTAAATTATCAGAATGAGAAAGATTAAGATAAATCCTAAATACGAATATCTGAGAGACTTTATCGAGAGCATCCCTGATGTTTTCGAGCAGGAAGGGCGTGTGATTTATACAGGGCGCAATCTCATCAAGGTACTAACTGCACCAGATGGAACACAGATTAACATAAAGCGCTTTCATGAACCACATGGACCAAACAAGCTCATTTATTCCTGGAATATCAGAAAGCCTAAAGGTCAACGGGCATTCGAATATCCTATGATTCTGAAAAGAAAAGGCATCAATACTCCAGAGCCATTAGCACTCATAGAAGAGCGCAACTTTCTAAATCTCTTAGGATACAGTTATCTTATCACTATCCAGTGTGATTATGGACATACACTTTATGAGGTAGTAGATGCTAAACCGGAAGAATATAAATGCCTGGCAAAAGCTCTGGCCCATTTCGCTGCCAACATCCATCTGCACGAAATCCTCCACAAGGACTTTACTCCTGGCAATATTCTCTGGAAACAAGATGAAGAAGGCTTCCATTTCATGCTGGTTGACATCAACAGAATGAATTTCGGACCAGTAAGTGAGAAGAAAGGACTTTATAATCTCAGAAGATTTTGGGGACCTAAAGAATTCACCCGTATCCTGATTAGCGAATACGCCTTGCTGCGCAACATAGATACAGAGAAGGCAGTAGCCTATGTCATGCAGGAACGGGCTAAATTCTGGATTCAATTTGGGAAGAAACATAAAATTCCATTCCCATTAGAGTTATAAATGGCCGTGTCCTTGTAAAACTCATATAAACAATATAAAATATGAAACAAAACAGACTTTGCTATATTAGTCGCAACTATTATAATCTGACAAGTGCCGGCAATAAGGCAAAAACAGATAACGAAGATACACTAGCAGAAATGGGAGCCATCAATCTCGGCTTGCCACGCACTATCAAGAATAGTAAGATTTTGGCATTCTTTCTAGACTTGATAGGCATTATCCGTGCCTGTATCTTAATCCAGAAAGGCGATGTGCTGTTCTTGCAATATCCTGTAAAGAAGTACTTTTCTTTTCTCTGCCATGTAGCTCATCTGAAAGGAGCCAAAACAGTTTCGCTGATTCACGATCTAGGTTCTTTCCGCAGAAAAAAGCTCACTATCCAGAAAGAGATAAACCGTCTTTCGAACAGCGACTATATCATCGCATCAAACGAAAACATGAAAGGATGGCTCAAAGAACATGGATTAAAAAAGCCAGTAGGCGCATTGGGATTATTCGACTATCGTTCTGCATCACAATGCCTTGAAGAAGTAACAGAAAGAGAACTGGTAAAAGTTGTCTATGCCGGAGGTCTGAGCATGAAGAAAAATTCATTCCTTGTAGATCTTTCCAAAACATTGAACAGTTGGCAATTACTGGTTTGTGGCAACAAAGAAGGACTCCAAGGTCTGCAGGACAATCCTCTGATTACTTATCAGGGATTTGTACCATCAGAGGATTTTATTAAGCACATTGATGCAGACTTCGGATTGGTATGGGACGGCAATTCGCTTGATGGATGTTCAGGAGAAAGTGGTCAATACCTGAAATGGAATTCTCCTCATAAGGTATCCTTCTACCTCCGTGCCGGTTTGCCGCTCATCATCTGGAAAGAAGCTGCCGTAGCTCCTATCATCGAAGAAGCAGGAGCAGGCATAACCATCAGTTCGCTGGAAGAGCTGGATGACAAACTTGCCAATCTTACCCCGGAACAGAAAAAGGAGATGAAAAAGCAAGCGGTAAATTTGGCTCAGAAGCTGAACAAAGGTGGGTTTCTTCAAGAATCTTTTCGCTCGTTATAATATTGCAGATATAAACTTAGTTTTCAGCAAGATAGAGGAGCTACCATCTTAAAAATATATAAAGCTGACACTTCACAAGCAAGTTCTGTACACTCAATACATTTCTTCTAAAAAGACAAAGATATGATTCATATAGCTTGTAACATAGATGATAATTACATCATGCAATGTTGTACTACTTTAGTTTCTGTCATGTACAATAACAGAAATGAACAGATAACATTCCATATCATTGCTGAGAAACTCAGCAATGAGGCCAAAAGTATGCTTACTGAAGAAGTAGAAAAATACAATCAGCAAATACACTTTTATGCTTACAATCTAAACATGAATCTTTCATCGTTCAAAAGCGCCCACATATCGCTTGCAGCCTACCTGCGTCTTTTCGTGGCAGATATTCTTCCAGCAGAGATACATAAGGTACTATATCTGGACTGCGATCTCATCATAAACGATTCTATAAAAGATTTGTGGGAGACTGATGTTACATCATACGCCGTAGCTGCAGTAGAAGACATGTGGAGCGGAAAAGCAAACAACTACACCCGGCTCGAATACCCTCAGAAAGATACCTATTTCAACTCGGGAGTACTCATCATCAATTTGGATTACTGGAGAAATGCCCATCTGAGTAAAGCCAGTTTGGAATTTGCAGAAAAATATGCAGAAAAGCTAATCTTCAACGATCAGGACATACTCAACGGACTTCTGCATGACAGAAAACTCCCGATACCCTTCAGATGGAACATACAAGATGGCTTTCTAAGAAAAAGAAGACATCTTCGCCAGCAAGCCATACCGAAACTGATAGAGGAATTAAAACATCCTGTCATCATACATTTCACAGGCCACAGAAAACCATGGCTCCATATATGCCAAAGTCCGTATCAGAAGCTATTCTTCAAATATCTGGACATGACAAGATGGAAGGGTATCCGACCTCAGACGCCATGGTCGTGGAAGCTCAAGACACTTATCGATAGTATATTATATGC
>JAJWAL010000060.1:0-18646 GCA_021618535.1 Segatella copri
GGGTAACAACGAGAACGGTGAGGTCTGGTTGCAAACCTGTCTTGCGGCATTTGATATCATAGAACTTCTCTGCACCGAGATCAGCACCGAATCCTGCCTCTGTAATGGCATAGTCGCCATACTCAAGAGCGGCAGCTGTAGCCATGACGGAGTTGCAGCCATGAGCAATGTTGGCAAAAGGACCGCAATGAACAAATGCTGGTGTTCCCTCTGTTGTCTGAACCAGATTTGGCTTCAATGCATCGAGAAGGAGAGCTACGATACTGCCACCTACACCCATATCCTTTACGGTAAATGGCTTGTCGTCCTCGGTGATGCCCAGAAGGATATTATCGATACGGCGACGAAGGTCGTCGATACTTGTTGCGAAACACATGATAGCCATAATCTCAGAAGCCGGTGTAATATCGAAACCAGACTCTGTCTCGATTCCGTTCTTATCTCCTATACCGGTGATGATGCGGCGCAAACCTCTATCGTTCACATCCATGACGCGACGCCAAAGAATCTTCTTGAGTTTGAAACCCTCTGCTTCGTGCTGGAAACGGTAATTGTCCAGAAGGGCAGAGATCATGTTGTTGGCCTCTGTGATGGCATGGAAATCGCCGGTGAAGTGGAGGTTGATCTTATCCATTGGTACGAGCTGGGCATAACCGCCACCTGCTGCGCCACCCTTCATACCGAAGCATGGACCGAGAGATGGTTCGCGCAAGGCTACGACTGATTTCTTGCCAATCTTCTGCATACCGAGAGCGAGACCTACAGATACCGTAGTCTTACCATTACCAGCCTTTGTAGGGCTGATAGCTGTCACAAGGATGAGATGGTGATTCTTAAACTTGTTGGTGTCAATCTTGTCCGTAGTAATCTTAGCGATGTAACGGCCGTAGTTTTCCACTTGGTCTTCATGGATTCCAAGTTCTGCTGCCACTTCATTGATAGGGCGCATTTTTACTGATTTAGCTATTTCTATATCTGTCAACATAAAAAGTAATGTTTTGTATTTTGAGTGCAAAGGTACGGAAAAGAATTCATATAAATGCATAGGAATGTATAAAAAAACAAAATAAAATATCCTTCTTCTTTAAAAGCCACCAAGGCAGACCGCCCATTTCCAAATGACGAAGTTTAAAAAAGGTAAATTGTAGGATTTTGTCGTGTGAATGTAGTACCTTTGCAAGCGAATTTATATTTTATAGTACGTATGAACAAGTCTTTAGCATTAGCTCATTTTCAGACGAGCTTTCAGTTTATCACACATCATAACGAGCGCTTCTCTTATCTCGAAGGAGCCTATCTGGCACTTATCGGAGGATGTGATTGGGTTCAGCTTCGCATGAAGGGGGCTACCGATGAAGAGGTTGAGCCTATAGCCCGTAAGTTAAAGTTGGCTTGCGAGGGTGCCGGTGCAACTTTTATCCTCGACGACCGTGTAGAACTCGTGAAGAAGTTACAGATAGATGGTGTGCATCTTGGCAAGAATGATATGCCGGTTGATGAGGCCCGTAAGCTCCTGGGTGATGAATTCATTATCGGAGGAACAGCCAATACATTTGATGATATTCGCCGTTTGCATGAACAGGGGGCTGACTATATCGGTTGCGGTCCGTTCCGCTATACTACTACCAAGGAGAAACTCTCTCCAGTGTTGGGTATAGAAGGTTATCGCCAGATTATTGAGCAGATGAGGGAGAATAAAATCTCTCTGCCTATGGTAGCCATCGGAGGTTTGACCCCAGACGATATAGATCCGCTTGCAGAATTGGGCATCGGTGTAGCAATGAGCGGTACCATCCTGAATGCGGAGAACCCTGTTACCATGACACGTCAGATTCATGACAAGTGTTTCGGATTATTCATGGAAAATCTCAATCATTTTTTTGAGAATCAGTAGAATGATACTCATAAATGATGATTTTGCATAGAAAAGAGAAGAAAGTTCAGGTTTTCTTCTCTTTTCTCATTTTATTGTTGTAACTTTGCATCCGTATTGCAAAACTGTTGCAAGCCAATTACAAATAATGAATTTAAAAGACATGAAATTAATAGTGGGAATTAACTTAGGAAATATAGGAAAAACAGATGCTGTCGGAAAGAACGAGAACATCATGATATACGCACCTTCAAATAAAGGTGCTTGAAAACCCGGGCACAAACGTGTTCGGGCTTTTTTTATTTTACTATATATAATAGGTGTAAAACCAACTCAAAATAGATAGTGTGTGCAAAATATATAATTATTAACTTTATAAAAAAAAGGTATTAAAATGATGAAAACAGAATGGAGAGGTTTCAAAGGAAACATGTGGCAGAGTGAAGTGAATCTTCGTGATTTCATTCAGAACAACTACACTTGTTATGACGGCGATGAGTCGTTCCTTGCAGAACCAACTCAGGCAACTAACACCCTTTGGGGTATGTTGAAGGAACTCCAGAAGGAGGAGCGCGCCAAGGGTGGTGTGCTTGATATGGAAACAGAAATCGTTTCAGGATTGACAGCTTATGGTGCTGCCTATATTGGTGAGGGTACCAAGGATTTGGAGAAAGTGGTAGGTCTTCAGACTGATAAACCTCTGAAGCGTGCCTTCATGCCATACGGTGGTATCAAGATGGCGGAGCAGGCTTGTACTACATACGGCTATCAGCCATCTGAGAAGCTCCACGAAATCTTCCACAAGTATTGCAAAACTCATAATGATGGCGTATTCGATGCTTATACTCCAGAGATGAAGCTCGTTCGCCATAACCACATTCTTACCGGTCTTCCTGATACTTACGGTCGTGGACGTATCGTAGGTGACTATCGTCGTGTGGCGCTCTATGGTATCGACTTCCTCATCGAGGAGAAGAAGAACGACCTCGCTAACATGGGCGACCGTGAGATGATTGACGAAGTAATCCGTCTTCGTGAAGAGGTTGCTATGCAGATCAAGGCGCTCAAGGGCTTGAAGGAGATGGCTCAGTTGTATGGTTACGACATCTCTCAGCCTGCCAAGAACGCTCGCGAGGCTGTTCAGTGGTTGTACTTCGGTTACCTCGGAGCTGTGAAGACTCAGAATGGTGCTGCGATGTCTGTAGGTCGTATCTCTACCTTCCTCGATATCTATATCCAGCGCGACTTGAACGAGGGTACTCTTACCGAGGATGAGGCTCAGGAGCTCATCGACCACTTGGTAATGAAGTTCCGTATGGTTAAGTTCGCCCGTATCCCTTCATACAACGAGCTCTTCACCGGCGACCCAGTTTGGGCTACTCTCGAAGTAGGTGGTATGGGTCAGGATGGCCGCTCAATGGTTACCAAGAACGATTTCCGTTTCCTCCACACATTGGAGAACATGGGTCCTTCACCAGAGCCAAACTTGACAGTACTCTATAGCTCTCGCTTGCCAAAGGCATTCAAGCACTACGCTTCTCTGATCTCTGTCAAGACAAGCTCTATCCAGTATGAGAACGATGACGTAATGCGCCCGGTTTGGGGTGACGACTATAGCATCTGCTGCTGTGTATCTGCTACACAGACAGGTAAGGAAATGCAGTTCTTCGGTGCACGTGCCAATTTGGCTAAGTGCTTGACCTACGCTGTATCTGGCGGTGTTGATTCAAAGACACGCGAGCAGTGCGGTCCTAAGTATCGCGCCGTTGAGGGTGATGTATTGACATACGAGGAGTTCATGCCACGTTTCATGGATATGATGGACTGGTTGGCTGGCGTTTATGTAAAGACATTGAACCTCATCCACTACATGCACGATAAGTACTTCTACGAGGCAGCAGAGTTGGCGCTCATCGATACAGATGTTCGTCGTACTTTCGCTACAGGTATCGCTGGTTTCAGCCACGTGGTTGACTCTATCTCAGCTATCAAGTATGCCAAGGTAAACATCGTCCGTGATGAGACTGGTTTCCCTCTCAGCTTCAAGACCGAGGGTGACTTCCCACGTTACGGTAACGATGATGAGCGTGCTGATGAGATTGCAGTATGGTTGCTCAAGACCTTCATGAACATGATCAAGAAGCATCATACATACCGCAATTCTGAGCCTACTACATCTATCCTGACTATCACATCAAATGTAGTATACGGTAAGTACACCAGCAACATGCCTGATGGTCGTCCAGCCGGTGCTCCATTGGCTCCAGGTGCTAACCCATCTTACGGTGCAGAGAAGAACGGTCTTTTGGCTTCATTGAACTCAGTAGCTAAGTTGCCATACGAGTATGCTCTCGATGGTATCTCTAATACTCAGACCATCAGTCCAGGTGCTCTCGGTCATAACGATGAGGAGCGTGCCCAGACATTGGTAGGTGTATTGGATGGTTACTTCAACCAGGGTTCTCACCACCTGAACGTGAACGTATTCGGTATCGACAAGCTTAAGGATGCGATGGAGCACCCAGAGAAGGAAGAGTACCAGAACTTCACCATCCGTGTAAGTGGTTACGCTGTTAAGTTCATCGACTTGACACGTGAGCAGCAGCTCGACGTAATCGCTCGTCAGGCTCACGAGAGACTCTAAGGAATTAGAAGAATAAAATATTGCCCGCTAGATTTTCTTTCCGAGGATATTTAGCGGGCAATTTTAGCTTATTTAACTGCAAAATAGAACAAGATATTGATAATTTTACTATCTTTGCGGTATGAATTTATCAAAAGATGGAAAAAGGACTTTATTTGCAGAAGCGAGTAAGTTCTGTTTGGACATTGCTAAGTTAGTTATTGGTGGTGTTCTTCTGGCGAGCATCATGAAGGAAGATATAGATAAATTAACTCTTTATATGTTAGGAGTTCTTATAGTCTTATTCTTTACCTATTTGGGCTTCTTGTTTTTAATCATTTCTAAAAAGATAAAATAATTATGGGTGTATTTGTTTTTTTGGGTGTAATAGCCTTATTTATGAGTCTTTTTGCATTGTGGGGAGTATATGATCTTCGAAAGAATGCATAAGGGTTTTGTTCACAGCATAGAGAGCTTTGGTTCTGTTGATGGACCAGGCATCAGGTTTTTGATCTTTCTGCAAGGTTGTCCCATGCGCTGCCAGTTCTGCCATAACCCGGATTCATGGAAGATGGGAGTAGGAGAGGAATGGAGTGCTGATGACCTGCTGGATAAGGCAGAGCGATTCAAGAGTTATTGGGGTGACAAGGGTGGCATCACCGTAAGTGGTGGTGAAGCCCTGATGCAGATAGACTTTCTCATCGAACTTTTCGAGAAAGCCCATCAGCGTGGCATCAATACTTGTCTTGATACATCAGCGCAACCCTTCCGAAAAGAGGGTGCTTTCTTCGATAAATTCGAGCGTCTGATGACCGTCACAGATACTATTCTTCTTGATATCAAGCATATCAACGATGAAGAGCATCATAAACTCACCCGCCATTCTAATGTAAACATACTGGATTGTGCACGATATTTAAGCGAGATACACAAACCGGTATGGATTCGTCACGTCCTGATTCCAGGTATTACCGACAAGGATGAATACCTCTATCAGTTGCGTGATTTCCTCTCAACACTCTCTAATATTGAGCGTATAGATGTTCTGCCTTATCATACGATGGGCATCTACAAGTATGAGAAACTAGGTATTGCCTACCCGCTGGCAGGCATAGTTCCTCCTACTAGTGATCGCATAGCTCATGCAGAAGCAATCTTGCAAGAGGCACTTTAGCCTCTTGCAAGACTGCTTAGATGAGCATCTAGCGAGCTGGTGAGACGGGCTTTGATGATAGGCTTTGTGATGTAGTCGTTTACTCCAAGCTCGTAGCACTCATCCACATTATCCTTGTTGCTTAACAGGGAAATCACGATGATGACCATTTCACTTTTCGAGTATTTAGAGCGTACATGGTCTATTACGTCCCACCCATTTACATGTGGCATCATCAAGTCGAGCAGTATCACGTCCGGCTTGAATGAGTCAATCAGTTCAATGGCTTCTTTTCCGCCATTTGCAGTTTTCACGTCGATGTCAAAGTCCTTTATCATTTCAGAAATAGTTTCAATATTTTCTGAAATATCATCGACGATTAGCACTTTGTTCTTTTCCATTTTTCACTGGTCTATTTTATGTAGGTTCTTTCCGATCTTGAAGATCTAGTTTCTTGGCTTGTGTATGCCGTAGATGTCGCACATGAATCCTTTATCTGTGATAAGTTTGTTCATGTCGATACTGTCAAACACCTTGTGATGGGTACCGATTACTACAATCTGATACTCCTTTTCCAGAACTTTAGGATCATCTGTCACCTTAATGTTATATTCTTTTTTTACTTCCTCTACATCTACCAATGGATCGTAGAGTGTGGTTTTGTAACCTGCTCCTACCAGGTTGATATAGAGATCGGCTACTTTTGTGTTTCTGATATCATCGCTGTCTGGCTTGAATGAGAAGCCGAGAATCAGCACGTTAGTTTCCGGAGCCTTGAACTTTCTGCTTTCAGATGCATTCTTTATCTTTCCTGCTATCCATACCGCCATCTGCTCGTTAACCTCGCGGGCTGTAGAGAGCAGCGATGGTACCACGTCAACCTCCTGTGCCTTGTTAATCAGGTAGTATGGGTCTACCGCGATGCAGTGGCCGCCAACGAGTCCTGGAGTAGCTGGCACGAAGTTCCATTTTGTGCTAGCTGCCGCCGTTACGTCTTCAATGTTGATGTTCATCTTGTCGAAAATCTTTTCCATCTCATTGAAGAAGGCTATCTGCACGTCTCTCTGGCAGTTCTCCATCAGTTTACATGCCTCTGCTATTCTGATACTCTTTGCCTTGTAGGTGCCATGGGTAAGTACTGAAGCATAGAGACTGTCGATGATAGCTGCTGCTTCGGGTGTAGAACCGCTGGTAACCTTCACGATGTTCTCGATGGTATGAACAGTATCGCCCGGGTTGATGCGCTCTGGCGAGAAGCCTACAAAGAAACTCTGGTTCAACTTCAATCCTGATGTAGATGCCAGTAATGGAGCGCAGACCTCTTCTGTCAGACCTGGGTAAACGGTACTCTCGTAGACTACGATATCACCTTCTTTCAGAATCCTGCCAACCTCAGCTGTAGCATTGCGCACGCAACTGATGTCTGGCTTGTTCGATTTGTTCACCGGTGTCGGTACAGCGATGATATACACATTACACTTCTTCAGGTCATCAATATTGCTGGTCAGTTTCAGTCCCTGTTCCAAAGCTTTGGATACAGGTCTGTTGTCTTCCATCGCGCTTTTGGCTAACTTGGCTACCTTCTCAGCTTTGATGTCATAACCCCATGTATCGTATTTCTTTGAGAATAAGCATGCCAGTGGAGTACCAACATATCCCAATCCTATTACTCCAATCTTAAACTCAAAAGACTTGTTTATCATATACTATATTCTGTTTATGTTTTATATAATGTTATTTCTTTTATTGGGAGCTCCCTGCTGTGTGTGCGTTACAGCAAGTAACTTGGTTCTTTTAGATTCCTTCAAGCTGAGCATAGCGTGAAGTCTTCTCCGGATTCCAGGCGTCCTTGTAAGAACGTCGGAAGAAGATTTCTTGCAGATGAGCCGACAGACGGGCGATACGCAGGAAATAACCTGTATAAGGCGACATCAGTGGCAGATATCTGTAGAGGAACCACACATCTTTCTTTCTTTCTGAAACCATCAGCACCAGGATGAAGGCAAGCTGCGAGAAGCATACTCTGATGAAGTAGCCCAGTGCCAGCACTTCAACGATGTGCGTGTTAAACGTGATGGCGAGCTTGATGATATACCACAACCACAGAAAATTGAGGAAGCAGTCGAAAACTACACTCTCCATATTAGATAACCAGTTAAGGATACTCCAGTTCTTTGTAGGCAACAGAATGTCGGCATGCTTGCGTAGACGGAATCTCACGAGCGAGCGCGACCATCTGATGCGCTGATGATACAGCTTATACCATTTGGTAGGCACATTGGTCATGCAGATGGCATCTTCGGCAAATTTCACTTTATATCCGGCTTTGCGGAGCTTCTGTGTCAGGTCACCATCCAGTCCCGGTCCGATATCCCAGTAGCCTATTTCTTTCAGCGTCTTTCTTTCGAAGGCTCCGAATGCTCCCGAGATGATGTGGTAGATACCCAGTTCGCTGGTTACGATACGTCCCACCTGTATTCGCTTCAGGTATTCGAAAGCCTGCAGCGATGAGCAGATGGTTTCCTTGTAGTTGCGCACTTTCACACATCCTCCTACGCCCTTTACCATTCCGTCGATGTAGAAGGGGAGTAGGATTTTCTCAAGCGCATCACGGTCGAGCGAAGAGTCGGCATCCAGACATACGATGTATTTGCCTCTTGCCATCTGGGCTCCATAGTTGCTGGCGGCAGCTTTACCGCCTCTTGTATCCAACCTCAGGTAGTGGGTGATATACCCGGCTCGGTAGAGGTCGTTACAAATCAGTTTGGTGTCGTCGTCGCTACCATCGTCTACCACAATGATTTCGTAGTTCCGGTAGGTTTGCTCAGCCAGCGAGTTCACCATTTTGAATATATGTTTGCCTTCGTTCTTTCCCGGTACGAGGATGCTTACGAGTGGATTCTCGCGGTACAGGAAGTACTTGGCATATTCTTTCTCTTTATCTATCCGGTTTCTCTTCATCAGTCGGTTTCCTATCACGAGATATTCCAGTATGTAATATCTTGGCATCTCGATGAAGAAGAGGAACCAGTAGGTATTCACGATACTGCTAAACGATAGCGTGCTGATCCAGTCGAAGAAATCGTTCAGATGTTCTGCTATGCTAAACATACGCTTTTCCCTTTCTTCTTGATGGCTTATCTCAGCACGGTGAGCGCCAAGAGGGCCATGATTATGAGTATACCTGCGATGGTGACAAGGATGGCAACGAGTTTCTTGTAGAGCACGATGCGTTTCTGTATCTTGTCGTTTTCATCTTCCTTCGGCTCCGTATCAAGCAGCTCTTCCTGCGGCTTCACCTCTTTCTCTTCTTCCTTCATCAGTGGTTCCTCTGAGTAGCGGCAGTAGTCGTCTGGAGTCATATCCACATATTGCAGTTTGTTGAAGAACTCGTCATAGTTGTTGGCGATGGTCTTCGTCTTGGTTTCTAGCATACAGCAGATAATCTCATCTGGTTCTATCAGGTTTGCCAGCTTTCTGATGGCTACCGACATCTCCTTGCTCAATTTCTGCTGAGCCTCTTCCACCGTTTCGCCCTGTTCATAGAGGGTAGAGGATACATAGAAGATATTGTTGTAGTAAGATACCTTGTGATTGGAGAAGAGTCTGCAGAGCCTGCCCTGTATACTTTCCTTTATCTTGATGGTATCCTTGTTTCCATCTATAATCCATATCTTTCCTACCATGACCGAGAGTTCATCCTTGCGGTAGGTTTCCATCAGCTGGCGTCGCAGTCGGTTTATCAGCAGGTAATATTCCATGAAGTTATCATAGATGTTCACCATGTTGTTGAACATGATGTTGCCGCTGGTCAGCGCTCGGATTCCTTCTTCCGTTATCTCGTAGTCTACTACGTCTCGTGGCACCAGGGCGTTTACCGGATAGGTGCTCTGGCAGTAGCAGCAGGTTGACTTGGTGATAGGCGAGGTAAACGAGTTCTCGCAGTCGTTGCAGGTATATACCACGGCTGGTCTGTCATAGTCAACACCGATGTGGCGCAGTTTCTTGTGACACTTCGGACAGATGAGCATACCGCCCACATTGTAGCTGCTCTCCGGCGATACGTTGGCGCAGCTGAAGTGGTGGATGATGTTCTGAATCTTCAGGTTCGAACTTCCGCACTTCGGACAGCACTCCGTATAGAGCAGGTGAGAGTGGTTGCACTTAGGGCAGAGGTGCTCCTTGAGCAGGAAGCGGTGAATGCGCAGTGCTCCAAACTCTACCATAGAGTCGATGAACATGAACATCTCGTTGAGATGGAAGAGACCCATGCTGTGATAGTGCTCGAAGATTGGGTTGATATATCCCAAAGACGATTTCTCCAGCAGTCGGTGTCCCATGATTCGCTGGTCTCTTGAGAGCAGGTATCTCAGAATATTGGCAAAGAGCTGGTTAGGCTGTGTAGGACGGCTTGTTTCGCTTTTTACACCAAACTTCTGTCTTGCCATCTTGATTCTGTCAATAATCTCGTATACCTTTTCATTGTTCATGTCGCTCACATAGGCATCGATGATATAGTCGATGATCTGTTCCTTTCCCGATAACGCCGTATTGACGAATATCGGTTTGTAGCTACATTTCCACGATAAGATTGGACTGGCTCCATACAGTATAGCATAGAACGCACGCTCACTCTTCGTATTGATGTAAATACAATCGAAGTAGTCGGGCTGGATGTCCGGTGTCGAGTCGATATCTATATAGCTATCGATGGTGAGCACCATATCTCCACGTTTGTTTCTTCTAAGTCCAATCATTCTTTATTTCGTTTTATCTTGATGATTATTGGTGTCGCTCGAAATCATGTTGCTTCGCTTCACGTTTTCGTTCTTGCCTACTGGGATGGTGTACATCGGTAGTGGCTTCGGATCGAGCATGGCACCAATCTTGTTCACTCTTATTCTTACTGGCAGTCTGTTACTCATTACCCATGCCGGAACTCTCTGGTTCGGGGTCAGGGTGAAGACGGCAACCACTGCGTTGGCATCATGCGAGAAGTTACTCTGCAAATGCTTTGGTATTTCCTCTACTCTCAGACCTACCATCTGCAACTTAGCCTGCAGCTCCAGGTCTTTGTTGATGATGATGTCGGCATCGTCAGGACTTTCCATATATTTCACCATGTCGTTGGGTACGTATGCGATGACGCCCAGATGACAGTCGGCATAGTCGGTATGCTGGATCACCATCACTTCTTCGCTCTTGAACACCAGTGTCTTGTCGCTCACATTAATCTTTGTGATGTAAGCATCGGCAGGTGCACAGCAGTAGTGTATCAGTCCCGGGTTGTAGATACTGGTGTTAGAGTAAGGCATAGCAGCGTTTGCCACGCCTGCACCTCTGCGGCTCATGAAGTTATAGGTGGTGTTCTTTGCCTGTGCATAGATTTCCACCTTGTTTGCCTGCTTTCTCAGTTCCTCTTCTACCTCGGCAATCTCTGCATCCAGGGCATTGCGTTTGGTGTTGTCGGTAAGACCGTAGTAGATATCCGAACTTTCAGAGGCTTTCTGTTTCCTCAGTTCGGCAAGGCGGGTACGCAATACCGGAATCTCCTGCTGTGCGAGTTTTGCCTGTACCTCCATGTCGTGAGTCTCCTTTACGGCAGAAGGCAGGATGTTCGGGTCGTATTGGTTCACAATGTTACCTAGCAGCACATAAGAGTAGAGCGTATCTCCCTTATGCACCACTTCACCCATTTCTTTGTTTACCTTGAGGATGTAGATGTCATCTACGGCACTGATATGGTTTTCATCGAGGGTGATATACCCGTCGAAGGTAGCCCATATCATACGAGTGACAATATAGTAGGCGGCAAGCACGATAACCAGCAGGAAGATCAGGGCAAAGATGATCTGCTGTCTGGCTAGGCGGTGACCCTGCGTCTTCAGCAAGTCGGCCATCGCCTGTTCTTGTGGCGTGCCATTATATTGGAATTCATTCATATTCTCGTTTCCTTACATTCAAAGTTCTATTTCTTTGAAGATTTTATTGTTGTCATAGATGCTCACGGCTTTCTCGATATTGATGATAGCGAGTGCGCGGTTCTGCATCAGCTTGTACATGCGCTCCATACTTTCCAGGAGTCCTGTATATTCGTCCATACGCATCAGATAGTTGTATCCCTGCTTCTGGTTCTGGTAGGCATAGCGGCGCATTTCTATATATTTGCCGGTTTGGTCTATATGAAAGGCCTCGGTGGCTATAGCCTTGTTCAGGTTGTCTATCTTCTTGAGCAGGATGCCTACCGACTGTTTGATTTCCTTTACGTCGGTACCGCGGCTGCTGCGTATGATTTCCTTCTGTGTTTCCAGTGCCTGCCGTTTTCGTGGAGTTTCGTTCCAGATAGGAATGGTGAATCTCACGCCCACGTCGGCATTGTTCGAAATCTTGTTGTTGCTCTGCCAGTAGCTCGACCATCTTGCGAATGGTGTGAGTCGGGTAGTGCTTAAGTAGTTGGTCAGTTTGCTGTCGTTGTCAGCAATCTGTTCTTTCACCATCATGATGCGTGCATCCAGACTTTCCTGGTTCAGATGGTTCCAGAGGGCTGTTGTGTCTACCACAATCTTGGTTGGTTTGATGCGGTAGATAGGCTTGTTGCTGATATCTCTGTCTGTGCAGAGCACGGAGATGTCATATTCAGCCTCCAGCTTATCGTTCATCACTTTCAGCATCTTGTCGTTGCTGATTCGGTCTTTTTCTAGCATAAACTGGTAAGCTTCGTTCATGATGTCGAGGTTGTCCAGTCTGTGTGCTATGACAGTACCGATATAGAAATTATATTGTTCGGTCAGCTCATCGGCTGCCTTTTCATAGATGTCTGCAGTTTGGCGCTTTTTTATTTGCAAGCGGTCGAGTTCATTGGCAAGAGCAATCTTCGTTCTTTTCTCCTTGCCTTGGTAGAACTTCGAGTTGATGATGTTCCATCCGAGTTCGGCTTGAACCTTCATCTTATATTTTGATACCTCTTTTGCGTCGTCTTCTTCAGAGTCGAAGTACGAGTCAGGTCGGGCATAAACCTGTCCGGTCACTTCCAGACCGTTGTGTCTGTTGAGCGCTAGGTGCTCATGTGCAGTTTTCGACCAGAACAGAGAGTCGGTCTTGCTGATATCAGCGTGATGCTGATTATTGAGTCCCAGTTGTATGACTGGTGCTTTCACCCAGATAGGGTTTTTGATGAGAGTGTCGAGTTGTGCGAAGCGCTGTTTAAAGTGTCTCAGTACATTATTGTTCTTCAGGTTCTCATATACGAGCATCTTAGGGCTGAAACTATTCGGCTTTTTGCCTTTCGTCTGAGCCATAGCGCTTTGTGCTGCCATGAGAAGTAGCAGAACTGTAGTTGAGTATAGTAATATTTTTCGCTTCATAATGAGTTATTAAAACACGATGAATGCAGCTGCGAGCTGTTGCAGCTGCATTCATCTCGTGTTTCTTATATTTGATAAATCACTTACTTTGTGCCATAATTGGTATTATTTCCAGATGCGGCACCATCAATGAGCTTCATGACACGGAGTCGGCTCTTACCATATGCCACATAGATATAACCTCCATCCAGTGTGACATAGTTGGCAGACATTCCTGCTTCTGCTCTCTTCTTGACAACCTTTACAGGTTTGCCGTCTTCCATTTTGTTCTTGTCAAGAACTACCAGTCCATAACTTCCGCAAGCCAGGTAGATGTAATTGGCATCGTATGTTACACCATTAGCATATCCCTGTGGAACCTTGGTGTTGGCAGTGAGCGGAGCTCCCCAGTTCCATACTTCCTTACCTGTGGTAAGGTCGTAGCAGGATAAACCCTTGGCACTTCGGCAAACGTAGATATGATTGCCGTCGATGGCTATTGTATTCTTACCGTCGTTAGGAGCTATGCTGCTTACGTTGATGGTTCTTGCTGGTGTTGCTGTAAGAATGTCGGCACCTAATGGGAAGACCTGTAGTGCACCACTTACAGCCTCATCGTCACTTTCTACTTCGTTGTTGTAGTGGAGTGTAACAATATACTGGTTGTTCAGTGCGATGTGCTTAGCCTTGCCTGGCGTTTCTTTCTTGCCGATTAAATCCAGCGTGTTTGCATCATATACTCCGTATCCTCTGGTAGTTGCCACCATCAGTTTGTTTCCGTCTCTTACGATACAGTTCTCGTCTGATTTTGCCAAACCTGTATGTTCCCAATCTACGATGGTGAGAGGGTTCAACGTGGTAGTCTCATCGATGTCCTTTACTTCTGTGTTGAGAAGTCCGTTGCTATCTAATGCAATTCTACCCATCATACCGCCATTGGTTGAGTGACCGGCAATATATACGTACTTTGTAGCATCTTTGCCGTCCACCATAAGGTGGTTGAAGTCGTAGAGTTCCTTCTTGTCTTGCAGATACTGCAACATGGTTGTCTGGTTGTTTTCTGTTTTAAACACTTCGATACAACCTCCAGTCTTCTTGCTTGGATCTGCCTGGTTCTCTTCGTTGGTGTGGTACGACATGTATAATTTGCCATTATATGGCTGAATACATGTTGCAGAGATGTCGTGAGTATGATTTGTATAATCGATAACAGTAATCACATCTATCTTCTTGCCCGGTTCTGGTGGAGTAGGAGTTGGATCTGTTGTTGTGCCGTCACATGATGTTGGAACAACAGGATTATTATACATTTCATATCTCTTTGTACAGTCAGAAAGACCTGGAGCGTATGTATAAGTTGCCGTTTTATCATTGTTGGTAAACTTGTCGCAGTCCATATAGATAACGCCTCCGCTTCCGCTAGTTCTGAAGATATAGCAGGTTGAGAAATTTGCGTAGGTTCCCGGAGCAATAAGAATATTGCCGGCATCATTATTTCCGTTGTATTTCACCTCTGCTGCTCTGAAGATGGCATTTGCATTATCTCCTTGAAGAATAATTTTACTCTCACCGGCTGGATAATCTTGATTGTGACCATTATTATCATTCTTGTATGTTCCCTTACAATCGATGACGCTGTTATTTACCAGATAGATGGTACTTCCCGCACACTGGTCGATAGCTCCCGTCTTCAGATTGTTGACGTGTAACTCTGCTCCATTTGAATTGAGGACTGTCTTGTCTGTAACTTCAAAGGAGCAAGCATAAAGCTTAGGAGCTGAACCTTGAATGGTCAGCTTGTTGGCTTTTGCCTTTCCGTTGATGTTCATGATGCAGCCGTCTATCTGTATATCCTGGTTTTCTGTACCAAGCAAATCGCCTTGGATATTGATTTTTGCATCAGACTCAGTAGCCAGTTTACCTACGTTGGCATCGCCGCCCACATAAAGCAATCCTTGAACTTTCAGTTCATTTTTTACTTCAATGTTTCCGGTAGTAAAGTAGGCATCCCCTTTTTCCAGATACATGTTGGTGCCCTCTTTTTTCAGAGTTCCACCATAATTGTAGCAATATACTCCTGTATTATTGAAAAGAGCAGTGTTATTGTTGTCTATATGTAATGTTCCTCCTTCGAGGATGTAGATTTTTCCTTTTTGTGCGGCATTATTTATCCAGGCTGAATTATTCCAAAGATTTTTTGAAGTCAATTCGCCTTCGATAAACAGAGTGGCTCCGTTCATGTTGAGCTCACTGCTTATTTTTGTGCCTTTCTTGATGATGTAGGTCTTGGTACCATCCAGTCCCTTACATCCATCGTTGTTTTTGATTTCTATAGCTCCGTTATGGCTAGGCAGGCTAGGCATTTCATAAACGTCGCTCAGATTGGCTGTAGTTGCGCCTGCAGCTCTTGTTGTAGCTTTCGCTTTGTAGTTGATAACGCTACCTGCTAATTCCTGAGGGTCGGTGATGGATGTCACTTCTTCACCTATTATGTTTTTTGTGACTTCACCAGGGTTTGGAACGAAAGGGTTGTCATTAGAATCGCTACAAGATGCCAGGAGCATTGCTGCGAAAGAGAAAGTAAAAAGTTTTGTAAAATGATGTTTCATGTTAATCTTTCTTTTGTCGTTTTTGTGTATAAATTAGCTTTCACCTTTTTGCTATTGTTCTAGCCTTTAAAGGTTTGTTCTCCCACACTCATTGAATAGGGTGTGGGAGAACAGAAGTATTTGGTTGGTTACTTTGTATTTGCCAATTTGAAGATCTGAACGCGGCTGCGACCGTAAGCTACACAGATGTAACCATTATATAAGGTTACGTAGTTAGCTGAGTTGTAGCTCTCCTTGCCATCATAGAATGCACGGCGACGGGCAACTACATTCTCACCCTTATTCTTGGTCTTGTCCAAAACAACGAGACCGTAACCGCCACATGCAACATAGATGTATTTTGAATCTACAGCAACACCGTTTACACGACCGATAATCTTGTTGCTTTCGCCTACAGGAGCATCGAACAGTACTTTACCATTGCCATTTGCATCGTAGCGAACAAGTCCGCCGTCACCCTGGCATACGTAAAGGTTTGTGCCATCTACAGCGATGGTATTCTTGCCATCTACGACACCCACTTTACCTTCTGTAGTATAGCTCTGAGGACTTTCCAGATTAATGTTGTCGAAGATGTTGACAGTACCTGTAGTTGTACCATTTGCCTCCAAACCATAGAGTTTGTCATTGCCAACTGCAACGAACTTTACATCGTTTGTTGTGAGGTGTGGAGTACGCAGGGTGAATGTAGAGTTGTAAACCTGATAACCCTTGTTGGTTGCCAAAACGAAGTTGTCTTTATACTTGGCTACGCTATTGGCATCGATATGATTCTCTCGATTTGTCTTGTCAATAGGGTAGGTAACGAGCTCGGTATCGCTCAACTTACCTTCATCTGTCAGCTTAGCATAACCCAAGAAAGCACCTTCCTTGTAAGATGTAGCAGCAACATAGAAGCGGTTGCCGTCAATCATACCATAGTTCACGTCCAATCCTCCCTTAGCTGAAACAGCCTGGTCAAGAATGAGCTGCTTGCCATCGATATGAGCAACTTCTAATCCACCTTCCATGTTTTCCTCACCATTAACTCTGGTGTGGTATGTAACATACAACTTGTCGTTTGCAGCTTGGATAGATGTTGCAGAGAGAGTATTCTCTGTAACTCCAGCAGCTGAGAACAAATCCAGTTTTGGCTTGTTGTTCAAGTCTGCTGTTGTTGCAGTCAACTCATAACCGTAATGCACGTTATCCTCATCCTTCAGCTCAACTAATTTTCCAGAGGTAGCCTTGTCATAGTCGAGGTATGATGCTGCAATGTCAAGATCCTCTGCTGTAGGAAGCTGGTTCTCGCCATTAAAGCATTTTGTGAACTGGAACAGGAAGGTTGCACCTTCTGCAGGAGTATCAAATGTCTGGATGTTTTCTGCGCCATCGTTGTGGAACTCGTCTGCCTTAACGATAGCTAAACCGCCAGCTTTTTCCAGGCTAATCTGTCCTTTTGCATTGTTATAAGAGATAAGCTTGTTAACATTGATAACGCCCTTGTCCGCAATGTTGATCTTGCAGGCACCCTTCAGGATGAGCTGTGCTTCACCTACCTTGGTTACCTTCTTGTGGGTATCCTTTTCGTTCAAGGTAACATTGATGTAGTTGGCATCAATCTGTGAACCAGCGTTCATGGTCAATATATTGGTAACCTTGATGGCACTGTTGTCTCCAGCCTTCAGATAACCGTTTGTATTGAGGTTAAGGTCTGCTGCCTTCAGGAATCCGCCGATTTGCAGGTTACCATTGACGTTGACGGTGGTAGCATTCCAAACATGAGCTGATGCGTATATGTTGGCACCTTCTTCAATATTAACTTCTGTACCGCGGATAGAACCGATGATACATGCCTTTGAACCAGCCTTGAAGGTGATTTTTTGTGTAGGGCTTGTCTTGTCTTCTGTAAGCTGTCCTAAACCAGACTTGAGTTCCTTCTTTTCAACAGCGTTGCCATTTTCATCAAGACCGCTGGTAATACCTCTCCAAGATGAGAATAACTTACCTTCGATAACGATGTCTGCTGCAGGGTCATCAGTCTTGACATAACCAAGTTCGTTATAGACAGTAACTCCCTGCTTGATCATTGTGCCTGTACCCTTGAAAATCAGAGAACCTCCCTGCATTACAACGATTTTTGCGTTTTCGAAAGTGTTTGCAGAATATATTAATTTTGCACCTCCATTTACGAAGATAGTTGCATTCTTGATAGTGTTGCTAGTGAAGTCACACTCGCCAGCAGATTTCTTTAAGTAGAAAATGCCGTCTTTTAGGTTGGTGCTTGTATAAGCCTGAGTAGCTGTGGCAGGCTGCACAGGTATAGTACTCTCTTCTTCCTTGTTGAGCTCAGTTACGAAATTTGCGTCACTGGCAGCTCTTGTACCAAAGAACTTACGAGCATTAGCAGTCGTGTTCTTGTAATTGATGACGCTAGAAAACAAAGACTCCCCACTGTTAGTGAGGTCGAGGGTTGTGGCATCAACCTTGGCAGGACCAGAAGGTGGATTACCAGTAGGATCACTTGTGCTGTCGCTACATGATGCGAATACGAATGCCGCCAAACCGATGGCAGCAAGCTTAGAATTGAATACTTTCATATCTATTTTAGTTTAAATTGTACTTTCTAGTTTTTGTTTTATACCATTTACTTATATCCTTGTCCTTAAGCTCGATGTTTTTGGGGTAGTTCGATCATCATTTTCTCGCATACTCTCACAAGTGGCTCTTAGACGCTGCAAATTTAATGAAATTATTTCATAAATAGTTATTCTTTAGAGTTAAATAAACTTAATTCGTTACTTTTCGTTCTGATACTCATTAGGTTGGTTTGGCGTGGGCGGTAACGAATTGGCTCTTCCGCTTGTCAAACGATAACTATTTCTGAACTCATTAACCCGAAAATTACTCCGAAAGATAGCAGAATATCTCCGAAGAATACGAAAATATCTCCGAAAGATAGCAGAATATCTCCGAAGAATAAACAAGGAAAACTAATGTTGGGAATACGATGATGGATATGTGTTGTGGTGACGAGGTGAAGGGTGAAGGGTATATTTTAAATCT
>JAJWAL010000061.1:0-18471 GCA_021618535.1 Segatella copri
ATATAATAATATATAATATATAACAATTTAAAACAACTTTGAAATATAAGGGCTATATACCCCTTAGAAAAAAACTGAGGAACTGAGTCAATGATAGAGACTTAGAATCTTACTCTTGATACTGTTGAATATGTGCTTATATTAAAAGTTAAGTATCAGATTATCAGATATATAAAACACTTGACCCCCTGAAATAAGGGGTCAAGTGTTTATTGTGATACCCATACGTCGTGAAACACAACGTATGGGTATGAAAAAGAATTTCGTTACATTGAACTTTCAAATCGTAACTTGATGAGATTTGGCTGATTTACATCTCAACCACTACTTCATGCTTGCCTTCAGAGCAAGGAATGATGGTGCCTGAGATAGGAGTGCCATCCACTGTAATTTGCTTCACACCCTTCTGGTTTCCGCTAGGATTCTTTACTGTGATATGGTATTCGCCACCACGGAACTTGCGGGTTACCTCATACTCCTTAGCGGTGCTTGGGAGACAAGGATCGATGAGCAAACCTTCATAATCTGGCTTGATGCCGAGGATGAATTCTGATACTGTATACCACATCCATGCCGCTGTACCGGTGAGCCAGGAGTTCTTTCCTTCGCCCGGTTTGGCTGCATCCTTACCGGCTACCATCTGGCAGTTTACGTAAGGTTCTACCTTGTGAAGTGTCTGATATTTTTCCTCTACATAGCTAGGCAGAATCTTGGTATAATGGCTCCAGGCATCGTTGCCTCGACCGGCTACAGTCTCTCCGATGATGACCCAAGGATTGTTGTGGCAGAAGATACCGGCGTTCTCCTTGTAGCCTTCAGGATAAGAAGAAATCTCACCCATTTCTACATGATAGGTGGTGTAGGCAGGGTTGTTCAGCACCAGTCCGTGCTCGCATTCCAGTCGTTTCTTGCTGCTATCCAGTGCTTTATCGCAGAGTCCTTCTTCCAGACCGATACCAGCCATCGTACACCAGCCCTGGCTCTCGATGAAGATTTTGCCTTCCTTGTTCTCATCACTACCAATCTTGTTGCCGAAGAAATCGTAAGCGCGGAGGAACCATTCACCGTCCCATCCATGCTGCTTCACAGCCTCGTTCATCTCATCTACAGCCTGCTGCATGCGCTCGGCTTCTGTCAAATAATCTTCTTCTGCAAGACCGGCTATTTCGCCCTCCTTGCTTTCCATAGCTTCCTTGGCAAGCTGCTTGCACAGAGCCACATAATCCTTGCCGGTAACCACGAACAGACCGGCTATCATCAGACTCTCTGCCTTGCTTCCTTCGCCCTTGTTTTCGGTGGTCTGGAAACTCTCGTTAGGGTCCCAGGAGAAGCAGTTCAGGTTCAGACAGTCGTTCCAGTCGGCTCTTCCGATGAGTGGCAACTTGTGTGGACCCAGGTTGTTGATAACATGGTTCATCGAAATCTTGAGGTGCTCGAAGAGGCTTACTTCTGTGCCTGGCTGGTTGTCGAAAGGCACCTGCTCAGCGAGGATAGAGAAGTCGCCCGTCTCCTTGATATAGGCTACGGTACCGAAGATGAGCCAGCAAGGGTCGTCGTTGAAACCGCCACCGATATCGTTGTTGCCGCGTTTGGTGAGCGGCTGATACTGGTGGTAGCAGCCACCGTCAGGGAACTGGGTGCTGGCGATATCGATGATGCGCTGGCGGGCACGGGTAGGAATCTGATGAACGAAACCTACGAGGTCCTGGTTGGAATCGCGGAAGCCCATGCCTCGACCGATGCCGCTCTCGAAGAAACTTGCCGAACGCGACATACAGAAGGTGATCATGCACTGATACTGGTTCCAGATGTTCACCATGCGGTCTAACTTGTCGTTGCCGCTCTTCACGGTGAAGATGTTCAGCAGGTTATCCCAGTACTGGTTGAGTTCTGCGAAGGCAGCATCCACCTTTTCGGTGGTATCAAACTTGGCGATAAGCTGATGCGCCTTCTCCTTGTTGATTACCTTCTTGGCGCTGAATTTCTTGTCCTGTTCGTTCTCCACATAGCCCAGCAGGAAGATGAGGTCGCGGCTCTCGCCTGGCTGCAGGGTAACCTCGATATAATGAGATGCGATAGGGCTCCAGCCGTGGGCAAAACTGTTGCGTGGCTTGCCTTCCATCACAGCCTCAGGCTCGGCAAACTCGTTGTAGAGTCCGATGAAGCTCTCGCGGTCGGTATCGTAGCCCTGAATCTCGGTATTCACTGTATAGAAAGCATAGTGGTTGCGGCGCTCGCGGTATTCGGTCTTGTGATAGATGGTAGAGCCTTCTACCTCTACTTCGCCCGTAGAGAAGTTGCGCTGGAAGTTCTCCATATCGGTAGCAGCATTCCAGAGACACCATTCGGCAAAGGAGAACACCTTGAGGGTCTTCACCTCCTCAGTCTGGTTCTTCAGCGTCATCTTCTGCACCTCAGCCCATGTATGGAGCGGAACGAAAAAGAGCACACTCGCCTCCACGCCGTTCTTGCTGCCCGTGATGCGGGTATAGTTCATGCCGTGGCGGCACTCGTAGCTGTCGAGCGGTGTCTTGCAAGGTTTCCATCCCGGGTTCCATACGGTATCGCCATCTTTGATATAGAAATAGCGACCGCCGTTATCCATCGGCACACCATTGTAGCGATAACGGGTGATGCGACGGAACTTGGCATCCTTGTAGAAAGAATAACCACCTGCTGTGTTTGAGATGAGCGAGAAGAAATCCTCGTTACCCAAATAATTGATCCAAGGCCATGGGGTCTTTGGGTCAGTAATCACGTATTCGCGATTGGCGTCATCAAAATGACCATACTTTTTTTCTGCCATTGTTTTTTTAATGTTATTTCTTGGTAAAATATACTATTTTGGTGCAAAGATAGTAAAAAGTTTAAGTTTCGGGGTTAGAAAACAGTTTTTTTTTGTATTTTTGCAATGAAAAGTTTGATGATTATCATCATTCTATTAACATTTTATACAGTTGGCTTATGAAAAGAAACATTTTATCACTTCTGGTAGCCCTCTTTGCAACCTTGCAGGTAGCGGCTCAAACATACGACAACTTGTGGAAGCAAGCTGAAATCAAAGCTCAGAAGGACCAGCCTAAGAGCGAAATCGCGGTGATGAAGAAAATCATCGCCAAGGCCTCGGCTGCCAAAGATTACGGGCAGCTGCTGGCGGCTGAAACAAGACAGATGACACTCTGGAATGAGATTTCAGCTGACTCGCTGACGCCTAACGTGAAGCGGATGGAAGCCGAGGTGCTGAAGGTGAAAGACCCGGCATTGAAGGCGGTGAGATATGCCGTGCTGGGTAAGGTGTACTGTGATATGGACGAAAAGAAAAGCCAGGAGTACTTCAAGAAGGCCTTGGAGCAGCCTGAACTTCTTGCCAAGCATACCTCCACTGAGTATGTGCCATTGACGCTGAAGGGCGTGGATGGCAGTTCCTTTAACAACGATCTGCTGCATCTCATCGGATTCGAGGCAGACAGCAAGGAGGCGTATCTGCAGCTGTACACCTATTATAATAAGGTAGGAAATAGGGGTGCGGCTTGTCTCTGTGCCTATAAGCTCATCGAGAAATACCGCCAGGACGACGTGAGAGAGGTGAAGAAATCGAAGTATCTGCAGACCATCGACTCGCTCATCCAGGTTTATCAGGATATTCCGGAGGCAGGCGAACTTGCCGTGGAGCATTTCCGCTTCATGGAAGGTGCTACCGATGCCAAACCGCAGGATAAGCTCAACTATATCAACTATGCGCTGAGCCGCTGGGGTGGATGGTCGAGAATGAACGAACTGAGAAATGCGCAGAAGCGACTCACCGAACCGATGTTCCAGGTGCAGGACATGCCGCAGGTGTTGCGACCTGGAGAGAAGGCTTGGGTGCATCTGGACGTGCGCAATCTGCAGAACCTGAAAATCAGTATCTCCCGCCTCAATATTACGGCAGATAACGATTATAATGCGCAGGATGAGGCTACCTATAAGATGCTCCTGAAGAAGACCACGAAACTGCATCAGAAGGATTACAGCAGGAATTACTATGGTCGCCCGGATTACGAAGAGGTGAAGGATTCCATCGAAATCGGTGGCAATCTGCCGCTGGGTGCCTATCTGATGGAGGTGACTTCGGATAATACCGGCATCGCTCCGCAGCGAGAACTCTTCTATGTCAGCAATCTGGCGGTGATGATCCAGCAGTTGCCTGATGACAGGCATCGCTATGTGGTGGTGAATGCTACAGATGGCCAGCCTATCGCCGGGGCGAAGATTGAACTCTATGACCAGTGGTATGATTTCAACACGAAGAAGAACAAACGAACGGTTCATGCCCGCTTGACAACAGATGAGAACGGAGAGGCTTACTTCAAAAATGTGGATGGAATGGTGTTGATTTCTACCAACAATGACAAGTTTACGCCAGCCAGGGACATCTATCTTAGCCGTACCCGCTATTATGAGAAGAAGGATAATGAGACTAAATATCAGGTTTATACCGATCGTGCCATCTATCGCCCGGGGCAGAAGGTACATGCCTCAGCCATTTCCTATACTGTCAAGAAGGGGTTGGATGCCAGCGTGCCAGGAAAGAGTATGGAACTGAAGTTTGTCCTGAGTGATGCCAACTGGAAGCAGGTGGCAGAACAGAAGGTTACGACCGATGAATATGGTACGGCTTCGGTAGATTTCGAACTCCCGAAGGAGGGAAAGACAGGACAGTATTCCATCTCCGTGAATGGTACAGCAAGCGAATATTTCAGAGTTGAGGAGTACAAGCGTCCAACCTTCGAGATTACCTTCCCGAAGGTGAACGAGAAATATACCTGGGGCGACACCGTGGTGGTGAAAGCTTCAGCCAAGACCTATGCCGGAGTGCCGGTACAGGGTGCCAAGGTGGAGTATCAGGTGACCCGCAGAAACCAGCTTTGGTGGTGGGGCGCAGGATCTGCCGGACAGTTGGTGAAGACCGACAGTTGCGTGACTCGTGAGGACGGAACCTTCGATGTAGAGATTCCGCTGGAGGCTTCCTTGTCAGGAAAGAACGAGGCTGATATGAGCGACTTCATGCGCCAAGCCCGTTTCTTCAACTTCGAGGTCTCAGCTATCGTTACCGACATCAGCGGCGAAAGCCACGAGGGCGTGATGAGTCTGCCTCTGGGCACCAAGCCAACCATCCTCACGGTGAATCTTCCTAAGCGTATCGAGGCAGACAGTCTGAAGGCGGTGACCTTCGCTTACCGCAATGCCAGTGGTATGCCGATTTCTAGTAGGTTAAAATATCGAATTGATAAGGGCGAATGGAAGGATGCCGAGGCGAATGCACCGGTTTCTATCAAGGAATATGCTTCTTCTGCCTCTTCTTCCCTCGTTTGGAAATCTGGCGTTCATCAGCTGGAGGCAATCTGCGGACAGGATACCCTGCAGCAGAAGTTCACCCTTTTCAGCATGAAGGATACCCATCCGGTGGAGCCAACTACCGAATGGTATTATCAGACGGCGAAGACCTTTCCTCGTGATGGCAAGCCTGTCTATATCCAGGTGGGCTCTTCGGAGAACGGAGCGCACATCGTATATTCCATCATCGCCGGCAACAAACTGCTGGAGAAAGGTGCCTGGGAGTTGGGCGACAGCATCGTGACCCTGCCTTTCACCTACAAGGAGGAATATGCGTCGGGCATCGTACTGAACTATAGTTTCGTGAAGCAAGGCAAGTGCTATACCCGAATGATGAGCATCGCCCGTCCTTTGCCTGAGAAGAAACTGAATATCGCCTGGAAAACCTTCCGCAACCGTCTGACCCCTGGACAGAAGGAGGAGTGGACGCTGAAGATTACCACCCCTGACGGCAAGCCAGCCAAGGCGCAGCTGATGAGCGTACTCTATGACAAGTCGCTCGACCAGATAGCCCCGCATTCCTGGAATTTCTCCCTGGGCTTCTATCAGAGTTTGCCAGACTGCTACTGGGAGGACAACCTCACTTTCCGTTCATTATACTTGAATGGCGTTTATCCTACCAAATATTATGACGAGAGGGGACTGGATGTGGATAAGTTTGATGGCAAATACTTTAGTTATTATGCTTATATGCAAGCGGTGGAGCTAAGCAAGTTGGAACGTTCTTCTGGCGGAACCGTTGAGGCTGTTCGTGTACAGAAAGACGAACAGGTTCTAGAGGAAGCGAAAGTCATGAAAATTCGTGGGAGTAATATGACCCGTGTTGCAGCGGCTGCTCCATCTGGCAACAAGGTTTTTGATGTAGTAGAGGAGATGCCGCAGTTTGTAGGTGGTTCTGGCTCAGACGTAGGACAGTACCTTGACAATGTGCAGGTGCGTGAAAACCTGAACGAGACCGCCTTCTTCTATCCTGCCTTGGAGAGCGACAACAATGGCAACGTAGCCATCAGATTTACCCTGCCGGAGAGCGTGACTACCTGGAAGTTCATGGGATTGGCTCATGACAAGGAGATGCGCAACGGTTTGCTGGTGGATGAGGCTGTGGCTCAGAAGACCGTGATGGTACAGCCTAACATGCCTCGCTTCCTGCGTGAGGGCGATAAGAGCACCATCGTGGTGAAACTCTTCAATTCTTCCGACAAGAAGGTGAGCGGCAACACCCGTATGCAGATTCTCGACCCGGAGACCAACAAGGTGGTTTGGCAGAAGACGCAGAACTACAGCATCGATGCTGAGGGCTCTGCTACCATCTCCTTTGATGTCCAGGGACTGAAAGAAGGCGTATATATTAATAAGGTGGTGGCTGCCGGTAATGGCTACAGCGATGGTGAGCAGCACTATCTGCCGGTTTTGAGCAACCGTGAACTTGTGGTGAACACCCTGCCTATCACCCTGCATCAGAAGGGTGAGCAGAACTTCGACCTGAGCAAACTCTTCCTGAACAAGGAGGGCAAGCAGGCGAAGGGCGCTGAAGAGGCAAAGGTAACCATCGAGTACACCAATAACCCAAGTTGGCTGATGGTGAAGGCGCTGCCAGCTATCAGTAATCCGGATGAGGAGAACGCCATCTCGCTGATGTCTGCCATCTACGCCAATACCATCACCACCCATATCCAGAAGACTCTCTCTTTGGATAATCATTCTCAGGTGAGCATCCGCTTGCAGAATCAGGTGGAGAAACTGAAGAAACTGCAGAACGCTGACGGTTCCTTCTCATGGTGGAAGGGCATGAAGGGCAGCCGGTATATGACAACCTCTGTAGCCGAAATGATGGTTCGATTGAATGCCATCACCGGTGTTCAGAAATCCACAGCCCGGATGCTGACTTCTGCCTTGAATTATCTCTCTCTGCAGACCGCTCGGGAGGTAAGAGAAATGAAGAAGCAGGAGGAGAAAAAGCAGAAGGTGAGTCCTAGCGAACAGGCGCTGCATTATCTCTACATCCTCTCGATGGATGGCAGAAAGATGAAGCAGAATCTGGAAGCTGACAAGGCTTATCTGCTGGATAAGATGTCGAAGCTGACCAGCGATTTCACCATCTATGGCAAGGCACGTGCTGCCGTGGTGCTCGCTAAGAACAGCAAGCAGAATGCCGCTTACCGCGAGAAGGCTGGCGAATATCTGCAGAGCGTGAACGAATATGCCGTTTACCGTGAGGAGATGGGCCGCTACTACGATACCCGCAAGGCTCTCTACAGTTGGCGAAATTATAAGATTCCTACCCAGGTATCTGTGATAGAGGCACTGCAGATGCTGAAGCCGAACGACAAGCAGACCATAGAGGAACTGCAGCGCTGGCTCCTAATGTCGAAGCGCACCCAGGTTTGGGATACGCCGGTGAATACGGTTGATGCTGTCTACGCCTTCATGAAGGGCAATGAGAGCAACTGGAACCGGAAGGCTGAGAATGCCGTGCTGAAACTGGACGGCAAGCTGCTGCCGATGCCGCAGGATTCCACTACTTTGGGCTATGTGAAGACCGAAAGACCGGGCAAGGCATCTAGGCTGAGCATCGACAAAAAGAGCGATTATACCAGCTGGGGTGCTGTCTATGCAGAGTTTAAGCAGCCTATCAGCGAAATCGGTTCCATGGAGTCGGGCATCAAGGTGCGCCGTGTCATCGTTCCTGCCGAATCTGAGGGCAAGGGCAAAGCGCAGGCGAAGGTAGGCGAGAAGGTGAAGGTAACGCTCATCATCACCGCCGACCGCGACTACGACTTTGTGCAGATTACGGATAAGCGTGCGGCATGTCTGGAACCGGTTAACCAGAAGAGCGGTTATCAGTGGGGCATAGGCTGCTATGTTTCTCCAAGAGATCATGCAACAAATTTCTATTTCGATCGTTTATCTAAAGGTAAGCACATCGTAGAAATGGAGTATTACGTGGATAGAAAGGGCGACTATCAGAGCGGAACTTGCACCGCTGAGTGTACCTACAGTCCGGAGTTTGGTGGCCGCACAGAGACTTATGAATTGAAAGTTAATAATTGATAGTTAAAAGTTTATAGATTGATAATTTAAAATAGAATAGTATGAAACGGATGAATATATGGATGCTCTCAGCGCTGTTGGCGCTGCCTGCATCAGCACAGAAGATTACAACCCAGCACGAGGTGGTAGACTGCGGACAGGTGGTGTTCCGCAAGCCTGTAACTGCCGAATTCGTGCTGAAGAATGACGGACACAAGCCTTTGGTTATCAACAATGTGTTGAAAAGCTGCGGTTGTACGGAGGTAGATTATCCGAAGGCGGGCATAGCTGCCGGCGAAAGTTTCGTCATCAAGGCGGTATACGATGCCAAGCAGATGGGGTCTTTCACCAAGCAGGTCTGCCTCTACACCAATGCCGGTGAAGAGCCGTTCATCCTCTCTATGAGGGGAAAGGTAGTGGGCAGCGTAGTAGATTTCGCTGGTTCTTACGATGAGATGCTGGGTATCATCAAGAGTGATGCCCAGGAGGTGGAGTTTGATGACGTGAACCGTGGCGACCGTCCGGTTCAGCGCATCCATATCTTCAATCCTACCGACGAATTACTGGAGCCGGTAGTGATGCATCTGCCATCCTATCTTCATGCTTTCGTATCGCCTTCCAAGGTAGCTCCGCGTCATTCTGCCGAAATCAGTTTCGTGCTGGATTCCAAGAAACTGCGTGACCTGGGCTTGAACCAGACCTCAGTTTATCTCGGTGAGCGTCCTGGCGATAAGATTGCGCCAGAGAAGGAAATCGTGGTATCAGCCGTTCTTCTTCCTGGTTTCGATAACATGACTCCAGCCAAGAAGGCACTGGCTCCGAAGATGGAGATGTCTACCACCGATCTCAATCTGGGTAGCTTCAATGGAAAGAAGAAGCTGAAGGGCGAGATTCTGATTACCAACAAGGGCAAGTCTGAACTGGATATCCGCAGCATGCAGATGTTTACGATGGGCTTGCAGGTGAACCTGAAGAAGAGCAAAATTCTGCCTGGAGAGACTGTTAAGATGAAGGTGACGGCTGTGGCTGCCGACTTGAAGAAATCGCGTGTCAGACACCCTCGTATCCTCATGATTACGAATGATCCTGACCATGCTAAGGTGGTGGTGAAGATTAATGTACAATAAATTTTTTTAAAGGTGCAGATAGAAATAGATAACGGCAGTGGTTTCTGCTTTGGCGTAACCACTGCTATCAAGAAAGCAGAAGAGGAGTTGGCTAAGGGCGGTAAACTTTACTGCCTGGGCGATATTGTGCATAACGGTATGGAGGTGGAGCGCCTGCATGAAGCGGGACTCATCACGATAGACCATGAGCAGATGGAGGAACTGCAGGGAGTGAAGGTCTTGCTCCGTGCCCATGGGGAACCGCCTGAAACTTATGCCCTTGCCGAGCGAAACAACATTGAAATCATCGATGCTACCTGTCCTGTGGTGCTCCAGTTGCAGCGCCGCATCAAGAAGCAGTATGTCAACAATCCAGAGGCACAGATTGTGATTTTCGGTAAGAACGGTCATGCTGAGGTGCTCGGACTGGTGGGGCAGACGGAGAGTCATGCCATCGTGGTAGAGAAGTTTGAGGATGTGAAGCAGCTGAAGGAAACCGGTCAGCTGGATTTCTCTAAAGATATCTATCTTTACTCCCAGACTACCAAGAGTCTTGATGAGTTCCACCGCATCATCGAATACTGCCAGGAGCATATTGTTGAGGGCGCTGTCTTCAAGAGTTTCGATACCATCTGCCGTCAGGTGGCTAACCGCATGCCTAACATCGCAGCCTTTGCCAGCAAGCATGATGTCATCCTCTTTGTGAGTGGCAGAAAGAGCTCGAACGGTAAGGTGCTTTTCAAGGAATGCAAGAGTGTGAATGCCAACAGCTACCAGATAGAAAGTGCCGACGAGATAGATATGAACTGGTTCAAGGATGTGGAAACGGTAGGTATCTGTGGCGCTACCAGTACGCCGAAGTGGCTGATGGAAGAGTGCAAGGATAAGATTATCAAGGATAGTTCTGCTCTTTTGCAGTAAGAGTTAAGATGTTGATTGTTAATTAGTTAACCCCCTTGCTACCGCGTTTTGCGGTAGCAAGGGTATAGGATAGTTTTATCGTTGATTGAAAAACTTAATATGTTGGTTATTAATTAGTTAACCCATTTGACGCTGTGTTTTACAGCGTCAAATGGGTTTATCTTTTATAAACTGTCTGAAAATAAAACAGGTGATAAATCTTCTCCCGAAGACCTATCACCTTCAAAAAACAGTAATTAACTCAAAATTTATAATCTATATCATTACTACCTTGTTAATATGGTTGCAAAGATACTACATCGAAATATTTTTTCCAAATCTTTTTCATCGAATAAAATAAATTTATCGGTAAAAGTATTCATTTTAACGTATTTTTACACTGATAACCCGGCAGTCTCTTTTCTGTAGCTTATTTTGCTATTGCTTTTTGATATTGTTCCATCAGCCATGCCTTTTGTTCAGGAATGGTCATGTTGCTGTTGTCGAGCGTGATGGCATCATCAGCCTTTCTGAGTGGGGAAGTCTCGCGGTGGGTATCGATATAGTCGCGCTCCTCTACATTCTTCAGAATCGCATCGAAGTCGGCTGGCATTCCTTTCTCCTTCAGTTCATCGAAACGGCGCTGTGCTCTCACCTGTGAGCTGGCTGTAACGAAAATCTTCAGTTCGGCATTTGGGAACACGGTGGTACCTATATCGCGACCATCCATCACGATGCCCTTGTCTTCGCCCATCTTCTGCTGCTGTTCTACCAGCGCCTCTCTGACGAAAGGAACGGCAGCAATCGGACTAACGTGGTTGGAAACCTCTAACGAACGGATTTCCTTTTCTACCAGTTCGCCGTTCAGATAGCAGTCTGGGCGACCGGTTGTTTCATTAAACTTGAATGAGATGCTGATGTTCTTCATCTCCTTCTGCAGTTCTTCAGTCTTTACGGCTCCATCTGCTTCGAAGAGCTGATGACGCAGCGCATAGAGAGTTACCGAGCGGTACATGGCGCCCGTATCTACATAAACATAACCTATTTCCTTGGCAAGATCCTTTGCCATCGTACTCTTACCGCAAGAAGAGTATCCGTCTATTGCTATTGTTATTTTCTTCATAATTTCGAACTAACTTTAATGTATAATAATGTACAATTTATAATGTACAATTTATAATGTAGAATTTATAATCTGTAACTTACGTTCAGCATGAGGCTGCTGCTACTGACGTGATATTTGCCATAGGCAACGTTCAGATGGAAGCGCTCCAGGTTGATACCGCCACCAACCGAGAAGCCTGCTCCATGACTGCTTTCCTCATCTTCAGAGGTGCTGATTTTCATCTCGTTGGCTCTGCGGAAGTTGTAGCCGGCACCTATCCATAGACTCTCAGAAAGCAGAATGTCGGCACCTACCACGGCATGATCGCGAAGACTGCTGTCCCAATGGTTCAGGTTGACCAGTGTGGCTGATATCCTGAACGGTGCGTTGGCGAAGCGTTTCGTAACACCCAACTGCAGGTCGATCGGCATCTTCTCATATTCATTGTCGTAGGCTTTCAGCTGTCCACCCAGGTTCTTTGCCACGCAAGAAGCCGACCATTCCGTTTCCGGGTCGTAATAGTTGATGCCCAAATCCACTCCCACTGCGATAGAATTGTAATCGCCGATATACGAGCTGATAAATTTTGCGGCAATACCACCCGCAAATTTCTCACCGAGCATATAAGAGAAGTAACCCGCAATGGCAATATCCTTTGCAGAGAATTCACCCATCTGGATGTTGTTCTCATCCGTCTCCTTCATCTTTCCGTAGTCAATAAACTGAGCCGAAACAGCCCATGTCGCCTTATCGTTGATGATACGGTTGAAGCTTGCCGAGGCTGTGTTCACCCCCGACATATAGTTCATATAATTGAGATTGACCGTCTTGTCGCTTACAGATGACAGGAGAGCCGGATTATGGAATATGAGTGCCTCATCATCTTCTATCAAGGTGATGTTGTCGCCACCCAGAGCAGCTGCATGAGCACTCACCGGCAAGCGAAGGAAATTATACCCCGTTTGGCTCTCTTGAGCATCAATAATTGTCGCAAAAAGCGTCAATATAGCGGAAATTACATATTTTTTCATTTAAATTTTCTAATTCTTTGGCAAAGATACTGCTTTTTTCAATAATAAGAAGTAAATTTGCAATGTTTTCGTAGGAAATAACGAATTTAAACGGTTTTTATTGTGGAAATTAAGAAATCAAATAGCGCACAACTGGAAGATAAGCGGGTTACATTTTTCCTGCTAGGATTGTTGCTGGCTTTTACTTTCATCTTCGTAGGACTCCAATATCAGAGAGGTTCGCAGGGAGATGATGACTTGTCGGAATCGATGGAAGATCTTTCACAGGATCTGGAAATGTCGGCTCGTCCCGACCAGAAAGATATGGTGAGTGCAGAGGCTGTTTCGGCTCCTGCTTCTAAGTCTATTACTCAGGAAGTGAAGGCTGCCGAGCAACAGACTCAGAAGGCACCGCAGAAAATCAGTTCTACAACCAGCGAACTGGTTATCGGCGACGGCTCGGGTGTAGTGGATGGAGCAGAGGTGAAGGAAGCGGTTCCGGAAACTCCCATTGAGAATCCGGGAGCTGAGGCTCCTATCAAACTGACCGTCGTGCAGAAGATACCGCAGTTTCCTGGTGGCTGGTCTGCCTTTATGCAGTGGCTTACCAAGAACCTGAAGTACCCTGTGGCTGCCCAGAAGAGTAAGATTCAGGGTACCGTAGTGGTATCTTTCATCGTGAACAAGGACGGTAGTGTGGCAAATATCAAGGTAAGCACTTCGGTAGATCCATTGCTCGACAACGAGGCTTTGAGAGTGATGAAGATGATGCCGAAGTGGAAGCCGGGCATCGATAAAGGCAAGGTCTGTCGCACGATGATTGCCATCCCGGTAGTGTTCCAGTTATAAATTAAGAATTATTCATTGTAAATTATACATTATAAATTATACATTATTATGAAGACAGCAGATGAAATTTTAAGCATGGTAAATGAGTTTTTGGCAAATTTGCCTTACGAAAGAAAGCCAAAGTCTCTTTATGAGCCTATCAGATACGTACTTTCTATGGGTGGCAAGCGCATCCGTCCTACGCTCATGCTCCTGGGCTACAATCTTTTCAAGGACAATCCGGAGAAGATTCTGATGAATGCCGTTGCTCTGGAAACTTATCATAACTATACTTTGCTGCATGATGACCTGATGGACAATGCTGATTTGCGTCGCGGTCATGAAACGGTTCATAAGAAATGGGATGCCAATACGGCAATCCTTTCGGGCGACAGCATGCTCGTTCTGGCTTATGAACGTATGGCTCAATGTGATGAAAAGCATCTCGCCAAGGTGTTGAAACTCTTTACGACTACTGCCCTTGAGATAGGTGAAGGTCAGCAGTTTGATATGGAGTTTGAAAACCGTAACGATGTGAAGGAGGAGGAATATATCGAGATGATCCGCCTCAAGACCAGCGTTCTCCTGGCTTGTGCCCTGAAGATGGGTGCTATCCTTGCCGATGCTTCTGATGAGGATGCAGAGAACCTGTATAAGTTTGGCGAGCAGATAGGATTGGCGTTCCAGTTGCAGGATGATTACCTCGATGTTTACGGCGATACCAAGGTGTTCGGTAAGGAGATTGGTGGCGATATCACATCTAATAAGAAGACTTACATGCTCATCAATGCTTTCAATCTTGCCAATGATACTCAGCGTGCAGAACTGCAGAAATGGGTGGATGCCAAGGATTTCGACCGCGCAGAGAAGGTGGCTGCCGTTACCCGTCTATACAACGAGATAGGTATCGACAAAATGGCGCAGGATAAGATTGCTTATTATTTCGAGCAGAGCAAGAAGTATCTGGATGCCGTGAATGTGCCTGCTGAGCGTAAGGAGGAATTGGCAAAGTATGCACAGAAAATGATGAAGCGACAGTACTAATTGATAGTTTATAGTTAATAGTTTATAGTTGATAGTTGACAGTTCAATGTTCAAAGTAATAGATACACATACGCATTTCGATGCGGAGGAGTTTGATGAGGATAGGGCGGAGGCTTTCGCTCGTGCCAGGGAAGCGGGGGTAGGCAAGGTGTTCTTGCCTGCCATCGATGTGAAGACTACACATGCGGTACTTGCCTTGGCAAAGGAATATCCAGGCTATGCTTATCCGATGATTGGTCTGCATCCTGAAGAGGTGAAGGAAGACTGGAAGGAACAGCTGGCTGAACTCCGGAAGATGCTGGAGGAACATCGTATGATAGGCAATGCCAATCCTGCGGGCGATTCTCCTCAGTTTTCTGATTTTATCGCCATCGGAGAGGTAGGACTCGATTATTACTGGAGCCGTGAGTTCGAAAACGAGCAGTTGGAGGCTTTCGAGGAACAGGTAAAATGGTCGGTAGAAACCGGGCTGCCGCTGATGATTCATTGTCGCAAGGCGCAGAATGAGATGGTGCATCTGCTCAGAAAGTATGAGAAGGAACTGCCGGGTGGCGTCTTCCATTGCTTTACGGGCAATCAGAAGGAAGCCGAAGAACTGCTCTCCTTCGATAAGTTTGTATTGGGCGTCGGTGGCGTATCTACTTTCAAGAGCAGCCATCTGCGTGAAGACCTCCCTGCCGTAGTTCCTCTGGATCGCATCGTTCTGGAGACCGACAGTCCGTATATGGCTCCCGTTCCTTATCGCGGCAAGCGTAACGAGAGTGCTTTCGTAGTAGAAGTGATGAAGACGCTCGCCAAGGCTTATGGCGTAAGCGAAGAGGAGTTTGCCCGACAGACCAACCTCAATGCAGAGCGGGTTTTTCCGCTATCCGTATCGCAAGTATAGGACGCAAGCGTTCAAAACTCCTTAAATAAACATAAAAAAACAATGAAAGTTATGGTATTTCGGAGGAAAAGCAATAATTTTGCACTTCGAAATTGTTGCAGCAGCATGTTGCGACGATTAAGAAGAGTTCTTCGGAATATGGAAAGGTGCTCGAGTGGCTGAAGAGGCACGCCTGGAAAGCGTGTAACCGGCAAAACCGGTTCGGGGGTTCGAATCCCCCTCTTTCCGCTTTTATATATATAATAAGGTATATGAAGAAAAATACAGCTATTGCACGTTTTGCAATATTGGTTTTCACATGGATGTGTTCTCTGCCTTTGATGGCTCAAGAGGAGAACATGGGATTTCATCAAGCTCTTAAGACAAAGTTTATAGAGGGTAATGCGGGATTTATGTCTCTCGTTGCCATCGCCCTTATTGTGGGTATGGCTTTCTGTATCGAGCGCATCATCTATCTGAGTCTCTCTGAAATCAACGCCAAGAAGTTGATGCAGGATATCGACCAGAAGGTGTCGGCGGGAGATGTGGAAGGGGCTAAGACGCTCTGCCGGAATACACGCGGACCGGTGGCTTCTATCTGCTACCAGGGTTTGATGCATATCAGCGAGAGTCTTGATGACATTGAGCGCTCGGTGAGCGGATATGGTACCGTTCAGGCGGCTAACCTGGAGAAGGGATGCTCCTGGATCAAACTCTTTATCGCAATGGCTCCATCGCTCGGATTCCTCGGAACCGTGATTGGTATGGTCATGTCGTTCGACCAGATTCAGCAGGCGGGCGATATCAGTCCTACTATCGTTGCTTCGGGTATGAAAGTGGCGCTCATCACTACTATCTTCGGTATCATCGTAGCCCTCATTCTTCAGGTTTTCTATAACTACATTCTTTCTAAGGTGGAGCACCTGACAAGTCAGATGGAGGAGTCGGCGGTTACTTTGATGGATATTATTGCCAAGAATAAATAAACGAAGAGAGAAATGGTTAAATTTCAATTTTCAAAGCAGAAGACGAAGTCAGCCGAAAAGATATCGCAGCAGGTGTTCTATATCATGATAGGACTGGCGGTGCTGGTTTTCGGTCTGTTCTTTTTGGTAGGCTACGATTTGCCTTTCGAAGAGAACCCCGACTTTAATGCGCCTCTCTTTACCGATGTGCTCATCCTGCTGATGTGGCTCTTCCTGATAGGAGGTGTGGGGCTGGCAGTCTTTTCGATGATCAGAGATTATCGCAGCAGCAAGTCGGAGGCTGTGGTGAATGGCATTCCCGTGCGCCGCATCTTCCGCATCACATGGATTGGAACTTTGGCAGTTTTGCTGCTTACCTTCCTTTTGGGTGGTTCTGCTCCGCTGCTCATCAATGGCGAGAATTATGCCGACTGGCTCTGGCTCAAGCTTTCAGATATGTTTGTCATCACATCGCTCCTGATGCTGGTGGCAGGAATCGGTGCCGTCTGTTTCGGTGCCACACGTTATATTCGGAAGAAAAACTAAAGAGAGTGCTCTTTGAGCTCTCTATTCTATAAATAAGGATTAAATATGCTGATTAGAAGGAAGCAACACGAAACTCCGGGACTGAATACCACATCTACAGCCGACATCTCGTTCATGCTGTTGATATTCTTCCTTGTCACCACATCGATGGATGTGGATAAGGGACTGTTGCGCCAACTCCCTTCACCTGAACCGCAGAAGAAGGAACAGCAGCAGACGGTGGTAGACAAGGCTAATCTGATGGCGCTGCGCCTGACAGCTGGCGATACGCTTTTGGTCAACGGTAAGCCGATGCAGGTGAGCCAGCTCAAGGAAGAAACCATCCGCTTTGTACACCGCCTGGGCAAGAAACATCTCATCTCTATTGAGAGTGACCGCGATGCCGACTATAATCTCTATTTCCAGATGCAGAATCAGCTGATGGAAGCATATAGCCAGCTACGCAACGAAACAGCCCAGAAGAAATATCACAGGGATTATGCCCTCTTGAACAATGACCAGAAAGAACAGGTGCGCAACATCTGTCCGCAGCGCATCACAGAGTCGTATGCCAACGCGATGACTCAAGCCGACCAGCGTGTTGATGCCAATGCAGAAGAAAAGCAGGGGGAAGAGAAAACGATAGAAACAGCTACTGAACAGCAGAAAGGAGGTAAACAATGATGAATTTTCATAAGAAATCGCATGAAGTGCCAGGGTTGAATACATCTTCTCTGCCAGACCTCATTTTCTCCGTACTGTTCTTCTTTATGATTGTTACCCACATGCGCCAGGTTACCTTGAAGGTAGACTGCCGTTTGCCACAAGGTAAGGAACTCACCCGCCTGACCAAGAAATCGGCGGTGAGCCATATTTATATAGGTAAGCCAACCAAAGAGATGCAGGCAAAGTATGGTACCGGTACCCAGATTCAGTTGAATGATAAGTTTGCTTCGGCTCCCGAAGTGATGGATTACATTTCGGCAGAAAAGAAGCGTATGTCACCGGAAGACCAGAAGCTGATGACCGTATCAATCAAAGCAGATCAGGAAACCAAGATGGGTGTGATAACCGATGTAAAGCAGGCTTTGCGCCAAGCAAAAGCACTAAAAATAAGCTATTCTGCCACAGAAAATGGAAAATAATATTAATTTATCATGTTTTTCTCTTAAAAAATTGCTTTTATTAATTTTTTGTATTATCTTTGCAACCAAATTATTAGTATTATGTCAAAACAAATTTTAGATTCATTAGATAGGCAGATTCTGAAGCTGATTTCTCAGGATGCCCGTATTCCATTTTTGGAAGTGGCACGCGCTTGCAATGTGAGCGGTGCTGCCATTCATCAGCGTGTTGCTAAACTTACAAATCTTGGTATCATCAAGGGTTCACAATTCATCATTGACCCAGAAAAGATAGGTTACGAAACTTGTGCTTATATGGGACTCTATCTGAAGGAGCCTGAGAAGTTTGACCAGGTTGTAGAGGAGTTGAAGAAAATTCCTGAGGTTGTAGAGTGCCACTATACTACAGGTGGCTTTGATATGTTTATCAAGATTTACGCTCTCAACAACCACCATCTCCTGGAAATCATCCACGATAAGTTGCAGCCACTGGGATTGTCTCGCAGCGAGACCATCATCTCTTTCAATGCATCTATCAACCGTCAGCTTTCTATGCAGGATCTCAAGAGTTTCAACGATGATGAAGAGGAAAC
>JAJWAL010000062.1:0-3168 GCA_021618535.1 Segatella copri
GAGAAGGTATCCATTAAGGTATCTAACGGGACTGAGGTGAGCAGCCTTTCTTTTTCTCACAAGTTGCCACCGCGAAATCTCTGATGTTGTATTTCAGCTTTTCAGGTTCCATAAAACAATTAATATGAAGAGAATAACAATGGTATTAGTTAGCATGTTAATGCTGACATTAGAAATTCATGCAGCATCGGCTGCAACATCAGGAAATGTATCCTCTACCAGCGAGGTGGACTGGACTCCAGTGATGGACGCTATCATTCAGGTAGAGAGTAAGGGTGATCCGAAAGCTAAGAGCGGTAACTCTGTAGGTGTGATGCAGATCACTCCAATTTTAGTAGCAGAATGTAATAATATTCTGAAGCGCAATAAATCGAAGAAGCGCTACACTTTGGGCGATAGATATAATGTAGCTAAATCTAAAGAAATGTTTCTATTGATTCAGAGTGTCTACAATCCTCTTAATAGTATCGAGCACGCAATCCGTTCATGGAATGGCGGTAATCATTACAGTATGAAGCGTACTCAAAGATATTTCGAGAAGGTAATGAAACTTTTGAAAAAGTAATTCTTTTTCCATAAGGCCCGATTGTTCTGAAAAAGAACAATCGGGCTTGCTTTTTACTCGTTTTCGCCTCTTTTATGTACGTTTTGTTGCTATTCTGTTTAATAACTGTTAAATATATGCAGATTTCTGACAAAATGTTTGGTGGGGTCGGGAAAAAGTTGTACCTTTGCACTCGCAATTCAGAAATGAGTTGATTATATCGCGGTGTGGAGCAGTTGGTAGCTCGCCAGGCTCATAACCTGGAGGTCGCATGTTCGAGTCCTGCCGCCGCAACAATGATCGGGTAAGATGTTAGTCAACAACATCTTATCCGATTTTTTTTATGCCCTAATTTATTAATTTAACATTAAATATTTGTTTAATTCGAATTAAAGTGCTACTTTTGCACAATAATATTTTTATGTGCAATTAATAAAAAAGGAAGGGCTTCAATATGTCAGTATCCAAAACAAGACAAAAACTGGTAGATGTCGCACGACAACTCTTTGCCAAGAATGGTATAGCAAATACTACAATGAATGATATTGCTGTAGCTTCTGGTAAGGGAAGACGTACGCTTTATACTTATTTCAGTAGGAAGGAGGATGTCTATTACGCGGTGATAGAATCAGAGTTGGAGCGTCTTTCGGACAAGTTGGACGAGGTTGCTAATTGCAAGATGCGTCCACAGGATAAAATCATCGAGCTTATCTATACTCACCTCAGTATGATCAAGGAAACGGTTGTAAGAAACGGTAACCTCCGTGCTGAGTTCTTCCGAAACATCTGGATGGTTGAGAAAGCGAGAAAGAACTTCGATGAAGACGAAATAGAGATTCTCAGAAGAATTTATGCCGAAGGAAGAGAAGATGGTGAGTTTGATATTGATAACATCGATCTGGTGGCCGATATTACTCACTATTGCATCAAAGGTCTCGAGGTTCCGTTTATCTATGGACGTCTGGGTCATGGCATGAATGTGGAGTCGAGCAAACCTCTGGTTGCCAAGGTGGTTTATGGTGCCTTGGGAAAGTCGGGCTTGAAACTATAGATAAAAGAATATAGTAAACACGTAACTAATTGATAATTAATTAAATAAGAAAGAAATGGGATTATTAAGTGGTAAAACAGCCCTTGTAACAGGTGCTGCTCGCGGCATCGGTAAGGCTGTCGCTATGAAGTTCGCCTCTGAGGGCGCTAACATCGCATTTACAGACCTCGTACTCAACGACGATATGGCTGCCGGTTTGGAAGCTACTCGTAAGGAGATTGAGGCTCTTGGTGTAACCTGTCGTGCTTATGCTGGTAATGCAGCAGATTTCGAGGAGACACAGAAGGCTGTTAAGCAGATTCATGAGGACTTCGGTTCTATCGATATTCTGGTTAACAATGCAGGTATCACCAAGGACGGTTTGATGCTCCGTATGAGCGAGGCTCAGTGGGATGCTGTTTTGAATGTAAACTTGAAGTCAGCCTTCAACTTCATTCATGCTTGCTCTCCAATCATGCTTCGTCAGCGTGGTGGTTCTATCATCAACATGGCTTCTGTTGTAGGTGTTCATGGTAATGCAGGTCAGTGCAACTATGCAGCTTCTAAGGCAGGTATGATTGCTTTGGCTAAGTCTATCGCTCAGGAGTTGGGTCCTAAGGGCGTACGTGCCAATGCTGTAGCTCCTGGTTTCATCGAGACTGCAATGACTGCACAGTTGCCTGAGGAAATCCGCAAGGACTGGATGAAGAAGATTCCATTGCGCCGTGGTGGTCAGACTGAGGATATCGCAAATGTTTGCCTCTTCCTCGCTTCCGACTTGTCTAGCTATGTAAGCGGTCAGGTTATTCAGATCGACGGTGGTATGAACATGTAATCTCTCGGCAATCGTTTTATTGATAAAACATGCAGGTAGTTTACGAAGACAACCATATAATCATAGTCTCTAAGAGAAGTGGCGAAATCGTGCAGGGCGACAAGACCGGCGACGAACCTCTCTCGGAGACTGTGAAACAGTACATCAAGGAGAAGTATCACAAGCCGGGAAATGTATTTCTCGGTGTGGTGCATCGCCTTGACCGTCCTGTTTCGGGTTTGGTCGTATTTGCCAAGACTTCTAAGGCATTGAGCCGTCTGAACAATATGTTCCGGGATGGCGAAGTTCACAAAACCTATTGGGCAATCGTGAAGAACATGCCAAAGGAACCTGAGGCTACGCTCACCCATTGGATAGTAAGAAATGAAAAGCAGAATAAGAGCTATGCTTACGACCATGAGGTGAAAAACTCGAAGAAAGCGATATTGAAGTATAAGGTGATAGGTCATACAGACCATTATACACTTCTGGAGGTGAATTTGATGACGGGTCGTCATCATCAGATAAGATGCCAGCTTGCCAAGATGGGATGTCCTATCAAGGGAGATCTGAAATACGGTTCTCCACGTAGCAATGCAGATGGCAGTATTTCTCTCCTTTCACACAGAGTAGAATTTGTTCATCCTGTGTCTAAAGAAACAATAGTAGCAGAGGCTCCGCTGCCGGATGATAATCTTTGGCGGGCTATTGCACCCTAACTCAAAAATCCATGCTTATGAAGAGGTATGCGAAATGGGCAGGAATCACGGTGTTGACTCC
>JAJWAL010000062.1:3268-18380 GCA_021618535.1 Segatella copri
GAAGATGGTGGTAGACGTACAGTTGTTGCCTCTTTTCGAAAGTCAAGTCATGGTGGATGAACTCAATTTCACCCAGATGAAGGTGAATACCACTAATTTTATTCACGAAGCCAGAATCAAGGGCAATGTAGGTAATCTGCGCCTGAAGGCTCATGGCATAGACCTTGGAAAGGAGAAGGTGAGGGTGAATCATGCCCTGTTGGCTGATGCCCGACTCTCGGTAGAGTTGAGCGATACGGTGCCGCCGGATACTACGCCTAGTACCAATTTCTGGAAGGTGAATATCGAAAAACTGAAACTGAAGAACACTGATTTCGTATTACACATGCCTGGAGATACCCTCCAGGTGAATGCTTATTTTGGAGATGCGGTGGCGCAGACGACCTATCTCGACCTTTATAAAGGACTTTATCAGATAGGTCATCTTGACTGGAAGAATGGCAAGGTGAACTATGACCAGAACTATATCCGTCCGGTATCGGGCATGGACTTTAACCATATCGCTCTGTCGGCCCTGACTTTAAAGGCAGACTCTTTCTATTATTGCGATTCGAAGATAGATGTCAAGATTCGTGAAGCTCAGTTTAAGGAGAAAAGCGGTTTGCAGGTAGACCAGCTCTATGGCAGATTCGTGATGGATTCCGTGAAACTGCAGTTGCCTGATATCTGTCTCCGTACCCCATACTCCCAATTGCAGGCAACGGTGGATATGGATATGAATGCCTTTGATGAGGTGAAACCTGGCAAGTTGATGGCACAGCTGAAGGGTACTTTGGGCCGTTCAGACCTGTTCCTCTTTGCAGGCGATGCCTTCCCAGACGCCATGAAGAAGAAATGGCCTTTCTATCCGATGAAGATAGAAGGATCGTTCAAGGGAAATATGCAGCAGGCATCTTTCTCGGGCTTGAAACTGTCGCTGCCTACAGCCTTCGAACTGAGTGCTGATGGAAAATTGGGTAACCTGACGGATATGAACCGTCTGAAGGCAAATGTAGATCTGAACGCCCGTACCTATCATCTGGATTTCGTTACCGCCATGCTTGACCCTTCTCTGATGCAGGAGATACGTGTGCCTAGCGGTATCGGAATCCGTGGTAACATTCAGGCAGACGGCTCCAGATATGCTACCCGACTCGCCATTACCGAAGGTCGTGGCAGAATGAGGGTAGATGCCAAGGTAGATGCGAAGACCCGGAAAGACGGCAGTATCGATATGAATCGTCTGGCTTATCAAGCTAAGATTCAGGCGCACAACATCCAGGCAAAGCATTTCCTTCCAAAACAGGATTTGCATTCTTTCACAGGCTCATTGGAGGCAAAGGGAGTGGGAACCGATTTCCTTTCTCCGCGTACCCGATTACAGGCTAAGGCACAGGTAAACCAGATTCAGTATGGCAAATACAAACTGGATCATGTATTGGCAGTGGCTCACGTTGCTAATGGTAAGGTGCATGCCGATATCGACAGCAAGAACCAGTATCTTACGGGGCTCGTCAGCCTTGATGCACTTACGAATTCCAAGGAACTGGAGGCTACCCTGGTGGCAGATGTCCGCGATGTGAATCTTTATTCGTTAGAGGTAACGAAGGCACCGATGCGCCTGTCGCTCTGCGGTCACATGGATATCAGGTCCGACCTGAAGGACAGTCATGACATCATGGCTTCGATGAGTGATATTACGGTTCGTACGGCAGAAAAGAATTACCGTCCGGTGGGTGTTGACGCTGATGTCTTTACCCGCAGAGATACCACGCACGCAGTCATCGATTGCGGCGACTTCCATCTCAACATGGATGTACATGGAGGCTATAAGCAGTTGCTGAGCCGTTTTGCCGGATTGCAGAAAGAATTGGCTCATCAGCTTAGGAACCATCATATCGACCAGGTGAAGATTCGCAGTCAGTTCCCTTTCGGTCATGTTTATCTTACCACAGGAAAGGACAATTTCATTTCCCGTTTCATCGCTTACTGCGGTTATGATTTCAAGACGGTGGATATGAAGATGACCATGTCGCCTGTAACAGGTGTCAATGGTTATCTCAACATCGATTCACTGGTAGCGAGTGGCATGCAGTTGGATACGATCCGTGCCTTGGTGAAGACTGAGGGCGATACCATCCGCTATGCAGCACGTGTTCAGAACAATAAGCATAATCCTCAGTATGTGTTCCGGGCACAGGTAGAGGGCGAACTGCAGGAGAAGGGTTCCAATATCGATGCCCGCATCTACGATGCCAAAAACAGATTGGGTGTAGATGTGGGTCTGGAGGCGCTGTTGCTGGAAAACGGCGTGAAGATTTCGCTCATCGATACCCATCCTGTCCTGGGTTACAAGAAGTTTACTGCCAACGATGACAACTATCTGATGTTGGGCAATGACGACCGTGTTTCTGCCAATCTGAGTCTGAAGGCAGCCAACGGAATGGGTATCCGTATATACAGCAATGATGAAAACGAAGAAGCGCTGCAGGATCTTACGGTGAGCATGAGCCAGTTTAATCTGGATAAAGTGCTCAGCGTGATTCCTTATATGCCTGACATCTCGGGTATTCTTGATGGCGACTTCCATATTATCCAGACCAAGGATGAATTCTCGGTTTCTTCTAATCTGAACATCGACAATATGGTTTACGAAAAGTGTCCGATGGGAGATGTCGGTACTGAATTCGTTTACATGCCAAAGAGCGACGGCTCTCATTATGTAGATGGTTTCCTCAATTATGAGGGTGAAGAAGTGGCTACCGTGAAGGGTGTTTACAGGTCTGAAGGAAGCGGTTATCTCGATGCCGAAGTGGGTATGGAGAAGTTGCCTCTGCATTTTGTCAACGGTTTTGTTCCTGACCAGATTATGGGTCTGAAGGGATATGGCGAAGGAAAACTGAGTTTGAAGGGAGCCTTGAGCCAGTTGGATGTAGAGGGCGAAGTATATCTGGATTCGGCTTATCTCGTCAGTGTGCCGTATGGCATCACGATGCGTTTTGCCAACGATCCCGTCCGTATCATAGACAGCAAGTTGCTCTTCGAAAACTTCATGATGTATGCCAACAATGAGAGTCCGCTCAATATCCAGGGCAGTCTCGACTTTACGAATATAGAGAAGATGATGCTCGATATCCGGATGAGAGCACAGAACTTCCTGCTGATTGATGCCAAGGAGAATGCCCGTTCCGAGGCTTTCGGCAAGGCGTATGTCAACTTCTTTGGAGCGATGCGCGGACCGGTAAGCAATCTGAAGATGCAGGGTAAGCTGGATGTCCTCGGCAATACGGATATGACGTATGTGCTGAAAGAATCGGAACTGACTACTGATACGCAGCTCGATGAGCTGGTGAAGTTTACGAATTTCAAGAGTGGCAAGCCTGTCGTTGTCGAGCGTCCGGCACTGGAAGGATTGAACATGATGTTGGGCATGTCGATAGACGAGTCGGCTCATATCCTCTGTGCATTGAATGCCGACCAGACCAACTACATCGACCTGATGGGCGGTGGTAATCTGACGATGACTTACAATTCGGTTGATGGCATCGGCATCACGGGCAAGTATACCCTGAACAATGGCAAGATGAAATATTCGCTGCCTATCATTCCGCTCAAGACGTTTGATATCCAGGACGGCAGCTACATAGAATTTAACGGCGATCCGTTCAACCCGACCCTGAACATCACGGCAACAGAGAATGTCAGGACAACGGTAAACGAGGGACAGGGAACCGGCCGCTCGGTGGATTTCATTTGTGGCGTAAAACTCTCGCAGACATTGAATAAGCCAGGCATCCAGTTTATCGTTTCCTCACCAAACGATGCCACCTTGCAGGATGAACTGAACACGATGAGTATTGAAGAGCGGGGTAAGATAGCCATTACGATGCTGGCTTCGGGCATGTATCTTGCCAACGGAAATACCAATTCGTTCTCCATGAACAGTGCCTTGACCTCATTCCTCAACTCAGAGATCAATAATATTGCAGGTTCAGCGATGCGTTCTGTGGGTGTGGATGTCGGTATGTCGGTAGATAACTCCACCAATGCAGCAGGTGCCATGCACACCGATTACAACTTTAAGTTTGCCAAGCGGTTCTTCAACAACCGCTTGAGTTTCAGTGTGGGCGGTAAGGTTTCTACCGGTGCAGAAATGGAGAATGCAGCCAACAATGATGATGCATTCTTCAACAATATCGAATTGCAGTACCGTCTCAACGAAGGTGCGAGCCAGTATATCCGTGCCTTCTACAACAACAATACCTACGATTGGCTCGAAGGTTTGATAGGTGAGTACGGTGTCGGTTTCAAATGGCAGAGAAAGTTGCAGCATTTCAAGGACATCTTCCGGTTCAAGACCGATAAGCAGCAGATTCCTGCAGCCCCAATGGAGAAGAATCCTGCGGTGAAGAAGCATACGAATGAGAAGAAGGATACGATGGAGAAAGCCAAAACAAAGGACTTTGACCCATTGAAACTTAACGAAAAGTAATGATCGATATGAAACAGCAGAACAGGTTATACCTTATTATATATGTGGCAGCATTGCTGATGTTGTCGGGGCAGCTCATAACGGGTTGCTCTTCAACCAGTGCACTGAAAGAAGACGAGCAGCTGTTTACGGGTCTGGTACCTATCGAGTATAAGAACTACGAGAAGGGAACTTATGCTGATTCTACCATCACCGAGATGGAGTATGCCCTGGCTTCGGCTCCGAACGGTGCCTTGTTCGGAAGCAGCTATTACCGCACACCGTTCCCTGTGCGTCTGTGGATATGGAATGCTTTCTCTCAGTCGGATGGAGCACTGGCTAAGTGGATAACCAAGGTATTCGGTTCCAAACCTAAGCTGATGGCGAATGTGAATCCGCAACTCCGTGCCCAGGTAGCCGAGCATCAGCTCGATAAATATGGCTATTTTAACGGTAAGGTGACTTATGATGTGCTGACACAGAGCAATCCGAAGAAGGCGAAGGTTGCCTATCAGGTAGACTTCGGTCATCTCTGGACGCTTGATTCTATGGCTTATCTCAACTTCCCAGCCAAGAGCAAGCAGTTTATAGATGCTTCCATGAACAAGGCGCTCATACGGAAGGGGAGTCCTTTCAATGTCGCCAACATGGAATCGGAACGTCAGCGTATCACCCGTCTGTTCCGCAACAGGGGCTATTATTTCTATCAGAACAGTTATGCTTCTTATCTTGCCGATACCGTGAATGTGCCCGGCAAGGTGCAGTTGCGGCTGATGATGGCAGACAGCGTGGACGATAGGGCTACCCGACAGTGGTATATCGGAAAGATTCATGTTAATTTCAGAAAGCAGTATATGGAGGAGTTGAAGGATTCCTTTGTACGCAGCTATCTGAGTTTCCACTATAACGGAAGAAAGATGCCGATACGTCCGGGCATCGTTTTGCAGAGTCTGCGCCTGCGTCCCCGTGAACTGTATCGGGTACGTACCGAGGAGCGTGCCAAGACCGGACTTCAGGAGATGGGACTCTTCAGCTATTCCAGCATCCAGTTCTCTCCCCGTTCGGTGCAGACCCTAGACAGTCTGGGCAATGTCGTATATCGTGATACCTTGGATGCCAATATCGACCTGGTATTCGACAAGCCATACGATTTCTATGTCGAGGCAAATGCCCGTGGCAAAACGACCGGTAGAGTAGGACCGGAGTTGGTAGTGGGTCTTACCAAGCGCAATGCTTTTCATGGAGGCGAAAAACTTACTGTCAACCTGCATGGTTCGCATGAGTGGCAAACCATCAGTCAGGCTGGTGGAGGTTCTACCCGCATCAATTCCTATGAATACGGATCGGATGTTTCCGTAGAGTTCCCTCGCATCATCACGCCTTGGAATATGTTCAGAACGATGGAGCAGAATGAGCGCAGATACCGTGCCGGGCATATGCCTACCAAATATCGGGGTGTGCCAACTACTACCATCAAGGCTTCGATGAATGTGCTGAACAGAGCCAGCTATTTCCGACGTCATGTGGCAGCGGGCGAGTTAACCTATGCGTGGTCTACCTCTTACCAGCATCAGCATTCTTTCAGTCCGCTGATTCTCTCTTATGAGTTTATGAACAGCCGCACAGCCGCTTTCGACAGCATCCTAGCCCTGCATCCTTATCTTCAGATATCGATGCGCGACCAGTTTGTGCCTAAGATGAGTTACACCTATACTTATCGCAGTCCGCGCCGTTACCGCCATCCTATCACCTGGTCAACCACCATCAGCGAGGCAGCCAATATCCTTTCGCTCGGTTACATGGCGGCCGGAAAGGGATGGAACGAGAAAGACAAGAAGATGTTCAAGAATCCGTTTGCTCAGTTCCTGAAACTGGAGACAGATTTCGTGAAATATTGGCGTATCACCCAGGATGGTACGCTGGTGGGACATGTCAATGCCGGCATTATCTGGAGTTATGGCAATGCCGAGAATGCTCCTTATTATGAGCAGTTCTATATCGGTGGTGCCAACAGTGTGCGAGCCTTTAATGTGCGGAGCATCGGACCGGGCAGATACCAGCCTACCAACAGCAAGTATTCGTATATCGACCAGACGGGCGACATCAAGTATCTGATGAATCTGGAATATCGTCAGAAGGTATGGGGCGATCTCTATGGAGCCCTTTTCCTGGATGCAGGTAATGTGTGGACCTTACGCAACCATGAGTACAGTCCGCTCGGCAAGTTTGATGTAGACAAGTTTTTCCGGCAGCTGGCGGTAGGCACCGGTGTCGGTGTGCGTTATGACATGGGTATGTTTGTGATACGTGTCGACTGGGGTATCGGTCTGCATGTTCCTTACGATACCGGCAAGAATGGCTTCTATAACATCCGTCGGTTCAAGGATGCCCAGAGTCTACATTTCGCTGTGGGTTATCCTTTCTAGGTTTTGCCTGGGAGATGTGTCCGGAAATAAGTCTGATATGTGTTATAGATAGTGCATAAAAGGACAAAAATTGATATTAATAAAAAAAAAGTAGGAAAACTTGCGGTTAACTGCATTTTTTTTGTTACTTTTGCATCGTTATTTTTTTAATAACTATCAACTATTAATAAATAAAAGTATAGACAAAATGAAACCTACGTTATTGCTTTTGGCTGCCGGTATGGGTAGCCGTTATGGTGGTTTGAAACAGCTTGATGGTCTGGGTCCTAATGGTGAGACTATCATGGACTACAGCATCTATGATGCTATTCAGGCTGGTTTCGGAAAGATCGTATTCGTTATCCGCAAGGACTTCGAAGATCAGTTCCGTGAGAAGATTCTTTCAAAGTATGAGGGTCATATTCCTGCAGAGCTTTGCTTCCAGGCATTGGATGATCTCCCAGAGGGATTCTCAGTTCCAGAAGGTCGTGAGAAACCATGGGGTACAAACCATGCTGTCCTGATGGCAAAGGATATCATCAAGGAACCTTTCTGCGTAATCAACTGCGATGACTTCTACAACCGCGATTGCTTCATGGTAATCGGCAAGTTCCTCTCTGAACTTCCAGAGGGCAGCAAGAACCGTTACGCCATGGTAGGTTTCCGTGTAGGTAATACCTTGAGTGAGAATGGTACCGTAGCTCGCGGCATCTGCTCTAAGGATGCTGATGAGAACTTGACAACCTGTGTAGAGCGTACCGAGATCATGCGTATCGACGGTAAGGTATCTTACAAGGACGAGCAGGGCGAGTGGGTTGCTGTTGGCGACAATACTCCTGTTTCCATGAACGTTTGGGGCTTCACACCTGATTACTTCCAGCATAGTGAGGAGTACTTCAAGGAGTTCTTGAGTGATCCTAAGAATATGGAAAACAAGAAGGCTGAGTTCTTCATCCCATTGATGGTCAACAAGCTCATCAATGAGGGTACAGCTACCGTTAAGGTGCTCGATACTACCAGCAAGTGGTTTGGTGTAACTTATGCAGCCGACCGCCAGAGTGTTGTTGATAAGATCCAGCATCTTATCGATGAGGGTGTTTATCCAAACAAGCTCTTCTAATTTAATGTGATGGATATAAACATTAATATATTGACAGATCAGGAAGCCGCTATTCTCCGAGAGACGATAGCGGCTTCTCATCGTATTGTCGTCTGTGCACATAAGTCGCCAGACGGTGATGCCATCGGCTCTTCTTTGGGATGGGCTGGTTATCTTCGCTCTTTGGGCAAGAAAGTTGACATTTGTGTGCCGGATATGGTACCGGATTCTATTTCCTGGTTGCCTGGAGCTGCCGGTATCCTGCGATATGACAGACAGCCTGAACTGGTGCAGCGAGCTTTCGATGAAGCCGACCTGGTATGCTGTGTTGACTTTAGCAGTGAGGGACGTCTTGATGAGATGGATCATTTATTGTTGGGTTGCAAGACTCAGCGTGTCATCATCGACCACCATCTGTCTCCTAATCTTGAGGCTAAGCTGCTGGTTTCGCAGCCACATGCCAGCAGTGCCAGCGACCTGGTATTCCGTGTAGTCTGGCAGTTGGGAGGTTTCCCACAGATGGATCAGACCTGGGCTACCTGCATCTATTGCGGCATGATGACCGATACGGGCGGTTTCACCTATAATTCTACCCAGCCTTATATCTATTACATCATCTGCTTGCTGCTTACCAAGAACATCGACAAGGATAAGATTTACCGTAATGTCTTCAATAATGCCCGCATTCCGGCAGTCCGGTTCCGTGGTTATCTGATGAATGAAAAGCTGCAGGTAGTAGAGGGACTTCATGCCAGTTTCTATACAGTGACCCGTAAAGAATTGAAGAAGTATGACTTTATCAAGGGCGACCTGGAAGGATTGGTGAACGTACCTCTTACCATCAAGGGACACAAACTCTCCATTTCTCTTCGTGAAGATACGGATATAGACAATCGCATATTGGTAAGTCTCCGTTCGGTAGACGATTTCCCATGCAATAAGATGGCAGCCGAGTTCTTCAATGGTGGCGGTCATCGCAATGCTTCCGGCGGCAAATTGCTTTGCAGCATGCAGGAGGCAGAGCAGATAGCACTGAAGGCTATCCTGGCATACGCCGATATGCTGAAGTAGCCGTTTTTTTCCTTAGAAATGACGAAAAAGACAGAAAACAACCCCGTTTTGAGGCAATAGGATGATAATAAGTGATAAATAATAATAAAATCAACCTATTCCTCTCGGTGTTGTCTTATCTTTTTTGTACCTTTGCCCAATAAATCAGATTTTAAAAAGAAGAATGAAGAAATTTTTGTTTGCAATGATTGCTTTCGCGGCTGTTTTATCGTTTGCCGCATGCAATGATAGTGAGACTTATAAGGACATGCGCGACAGAGAGCTCGATTCTATCAGCTCTTTCTTGCGTAAGGAAAATATTAAGGTCATCTCTGAGGATGAGTTCAACAGACGTTGGAAAAATAATGAAAAACTGACGGATACAGCAAAGAACAACAACGAATGGGTACTTTTCAACAGTAACGGTATCTACATGCAGGTGATTGACCAGGGATGTGGCGACTATATCAAGAAAGGTACATCGGTAGATGTATTGGTCCGCTTTGATGAGTATAACCTTTCGTATGCTGCTGAAATGAGCGATAAGTGTCTCACGCTTTCAAACAAAGTTCCTGCTTATTCCTATTATATAGATAAGATAAGCGTTACCAATACTTCCGGTACATTTACCGGTTCTTTCGTTGATCCTAAAGCCAGTCTGATGGCCAATACATATAATTCATCCAATTATGGCAGTGTAAGTTCTACCGTGCCTAGCGGTTGGCTCATACCATTCACCTGGATTAAGATAGGCAGACCGAAGACTGATGATGAACGCATCGCTCATGTCCGCCTGCTCGTACCTCACTCTTACGGTACCACATCGGCATCGGGCAGTGTGCAGGCATGTGTCTACGACATGACTCTGCAGAAAGGAAGATAAACATAAAAAGAGATATATTTATGACACTGATTAAGTCAATTTCTGGTATCCGCGGTACTATCGGCGGTCCAGCGGGCGATACTTTGAATCCGCTCGATATCGTAAAGTTCACTTCAGCATACGCTACCTTCATTCGCCGTAGCGGTGCTTCAGAGAGTAATACCATCGTTGTAGGCCGTGATGCGCGCATCTCTGGCGAGATGGTAAAGAATGTGGTTTGTGGAACCCTCATGGGTATGGGCTACGATGTGCTGAACATCGGTCTGGCTACTACTCCTACCACCGAACTTGCTGTTACCATGAGTGGTGCTGCCGGCGGTATCATCATCACAGCTTCTCACAACCCACGCCAGTGGAATGCCCTCAAGCTCCTCAACGAGAAGGGTGAGTTCCTCACAGCAGCTAATGGTAACGAGGTGCTGGGTATCGCAGAGAAGGAAGACTTCGACTATGCGGATGTGGATCATCTCGGAAAATATACTGAAGACAATACCTTCAACAAGCGCCATATCGACTCCGTACTTGCTTTGAAGCTTGTAGATGTCGAAGCAATCAAGAATGCCCACTTCAAGGTTTGTGTAGATTCCATCAACTCTGTTGGTGGCGTTATACTTCCTGAGTTGCTCGATGCGCTCGGGGTAGCATATACTTTCCTCAATGGTCAGCCTACAGGCGACTTCGCTCATAATCCGGAGCCATTGGAGAAGAACCTCGGTGGTATCATGGATGAGTTGAAGAAGGGTGGCTACGATATGGGTATCGTTGTAGACCCTGATGTTGACCGTCTGGCTTTCATCTGCGAAGATGGCAAGATGTTTGGCGAAGAGTATACCTTGGTAAGTGTGGCAGATTACGTGTTGAGCAAGACTCCAGGTAATACCGTCAGCAACCTTTCATCTACCCGTGCCCTCCGTGATGTTACAGAGAAGCATGGTGGCAAGTACACTGCAGCTGCTGTAGGCGAGGTGAATGTTACTACCAAGATGAAGGATGTTCACGCTGTTATCGGTGGTGAAGGCAATGGTGGAGTTATCTATCCAGAGAGCCATTACGGTCGTGATGCCCTCGTTGGCATCGCCCTCTTCCTGAGCAGTCTGGCTCACAAGGGCTGCAAGGTGAGCCAGCTCCGTGCCAGCTTCCCTAACTATTTCATCGCCAAGAACCGCATCGACCTGACTCCATCTACCGATGTAGATGCGATCCTCGTGAAGGTTAAGGAGATGTATGGTAAGGAGAAGGATGTCACCGTAACAGATATCGATGGCGTCAAGCTCGATTTCCCTGACAAGTGGGTTCACCTCCGCAAGAGTAATACCGAGCCTATCATCCGCGTATATAGCGAGGCCTCTACCATGGAGCAGGCTGATGAACTGGGCAAGAAGCTCATGCAGGTGGTTTACGATATGCAGTAAGATACTGAATATGAGATCATATAAAAAGAGATGAAGCAACGTAGATTTTGCTTCATCTCTTTTTTTTTGTGCGCCGATTTCCATCTGCAAAACTTCAGTAATTTGAAGAAAGATAGAGAAAGATTTGGCTTTCTCAGATAAAAATCGTATTTTTGTTGCGAAATTGCAGACGTTGAGGCCTCTGAGCCTTTGTTGCAGCAATGAAAAACTTGAACCGTTCCTTATAGGGAGCATAAATGAAATTACAGAATAATGGAATCTATTATAAAGCATTATCAGGTAGCCCATGTCGGGTTCAGCCTTTCTTATCCTGATTCCTCTCAGGAGATGATGGCTGTTTTACTGGAGGCTTATCAGGCGTTTGAATGCGATGAACAGGTCGCATCTGCTGCCCTGACCTCCTTCTCTCTTACCTTGAACGAAAGTGGGGAAGAACTGAGGAAACCTGCCGGTTTCAAGGAGGAATGCAGACAGGATGAGGAGGGACAGCTCATTATCAGTGGTAGTCTGGGAGAGAAGCAGAAGGCATTCCTGATGGCAATGACTGATATGAAATCGATACTGGTTACAGGTCATGATTATCAGCATTCCAGTCTTCTGGTTCCTGCTGGCACCTTCAGCCAGAAGTCGGCTTTCGGATCCCTCAAGGCAACCGTTGACACCTCGCTGATGCTGCTCTATGCCATGCGTTCGGCTGCCGGAGATACACTCCTGTTTCATTCTTCTACCGTAGTAAAGGAGGGAAAGGCTTATCTCTTCCTGGGCAAGAGCGGAACGGGCAAGAGTACGCATTCCGGACTGTGGCTCAAATATATCGAGGACACCCGACTACTCAATGATGATAACCCGGTGGTATATATATCGCACGAAGGAACGCCCATGGTGAGTGGCTCGCCTTGGAGCGGAAAGACACCTTGCTATAAGAACGAGGAATATCCGATAGGGGCAATTGTCCAATTGCGCTAGGCACCAGAGAATAAAATCAGAAAACAGACCGTCATAGAGTCTTATGTGTCTATCAAGACTTCTGTCTCCGGCAAGGCATGGGAGAAGATAATTGCAGATGGCCAGCATCAAACGATAGAAAAGCTGATTGGGGCTACCCGGCTTTATCAGCTCGACTGTCTGCCTGATGCCGGTGCAGCCCTCCTTTGCAGTCAGACCATCAGTCTGTAAAACCAACCGTCGGGTAAAAACCAATCGTACAATAGAAAGATGAATATATCCGATTCAAAATATAAGGCAATAGCCGCGCTCGAGCAATTCATCCGTGAAGGTCGTCCTGTCAAGTTTCCGGTCAAAGGAACCAGTATGCTTCCCTTTATCGTAGGTGGTAGAGATTGCGTAGAATTCTATCCGGTAGAAGGCGAGTTGAAGGTGGGCGATATTGTGATGGCGAGGGTAGAAGAAGGCTATCCGGTGGTGCATCGCATCATCGGGATAGAGCCTGTTGCAGGAGCAGCTTCCCCCGCATCTTTTTCTGCAGATGATTGCCGTATCGTGCTGACGGGCGATGGAAATCTCGGTTTTAAGGAGCATTGCCTGCGCAAGGATGTCATTGCGAAGGCGCATGCTGTCATCTGTCCCGACGGCAGCCGCAAGAGTCTCATCTCGCAGAAAGCGCTCAGAAACTGGCACAGATGGCAGAGGTTGAGGCCTGTGCGTAGGGTCTTGCTTAAAATAATCAAGCTCTATATCCGTTTATCATATAAAAACTAAAAAACAAGATACAATGAAGATCAAGAAAGATTTCAAGCTCCGCGAAATTTGCGGTGAGTATGTGGTAACAGCCGAAGGTATGCAGGCTGTAGACTTTACCAAGTTGATCAGTCTCAATGAAACTGCCGCCTTTCTCTGGAAGACGGCTGAGAAACAGGGCGATTTTACGGTAGCTTCGTTGGCTCAGGCTCTGTGCGATGAGTATGATGTAGTCATGGCTCAGGCAGAAAAAGACTGCGAGGCGATTATTGCCCAGTGGCAGAAAGAGGGACTGGTATGAGGAAGTATGCACTATGGTTTTTCCGCCAGATGTCTGCAGTCCGTGGACGTTTGCTGTTGCGCATCATCGCCGGTCTCCTGCAGGTAGCATTAGGTTTGTGGCTCGTCTGGCTGTGTCGCCGGTTCATCGATGTGGTGATCTGGCGTGGCAATGTGCTGCGCGAAACCATCGTGCTTTTTTCAGTCATCGCCCTGCTGATAGCCCTTCGCCAGCTGGTATTCTATCTTTCCGGCATCACCGAGGTTATCCTCCAGAATGATATGCGTAGCCGCCTCTTCCGGTTTGTGCTGGGCAGGAAACTCTATGCCGTTAAGCATCAGGCTGAGGCTGGTTCCGGAAAGCCTGCTTCTGATATGCTTTCCGGCGACATCAGCCAGCGTTTGGAGCGCGATCTCTCATCAGCCTCTTCGGTAGTTACGGATATCCTGCCCACAATCGTAGTCACCCTGGTGCAGCTCTTCGGTGCCTTCTTCCTGATGCGTTCCATCGATTCTATTCTGGCATGGAGTCTTCTGGTACTGACACCGGTGGTTGCAGTCTGTGCCAAATATCTCGGCAGCCGCCTCAAGAAGATGACGCTGGCGATACGCGAGGAAGAGAGCAGTATACAGATGATGATTCAGGAGACGGTAGAACATGAACTCACCATCAAGACCTTGCAGGCAGAGAGCACGGTTTCCGGTAGGGTAGGCAGCATGCAGCAGCGTTTGCATCATCTGGTCCGCCGTAGAATCCGTTTTACGTTGATATCCCGCCTGCTCCTTGCCTTCACCTTCAGTTACGGCTATTTCGGAGCCTTTGTCTATGGTGCCATCCAACTCAAGAACGGGTTGATAACCTTTGGCGTGATGACAGCCTTTCTGCAGTTGGTGGGTCAGATACAGAGTCCTATCATGTCGCTCTTGGGCATGATTCCCCAGCTGATTCATGCATCAGCGAGTGTAGACCGGTTGGTAGAGATAGAAAATACCGAGCAGGAGGAATCTCTGTCGCAGGCAGATGCTTCTATACCTTTGCAGCGTGCTTGCGGCATCCGTCTTCAGGATGTGAGTTATTCATATCCCGATGAGCGAAAGAAAGTTGTTGTCAGTCATTTCTCTTATGATTTCCGTCCCGCCACATCTGTGGCGATAGTAGGAGAAACCGGTTGTGGCAAGACCACCATCCTGCGTCTCTTGTCGAGTATCATCCAGCCCGATAGCGGAAGGATAGTATTGTATGATGCCCTGGGCAAAGAGACAGAAGGAACCGGCATGCGTTCGCATATCGTGTATATAGAGCAGGGTAATACGCTGATGAGCGGAACCATTCGCGATAATCTTCTTCTTGCCAATCCCGTGGCTACCGATGGGCAGCTTACCGAAGCCCTTCATGTAGCCTGTGCCGATTTCGTTTTCAGTTTGCCGGCAGGTATGGATACGAAGATAGGAGAGCATGCCACCCGTTTGAGTGGCGGTCAGGCACAGCGCATTGCCATAGCCCGCAGTCTTTTGCGCGAAGGTAACATTCTGTTGTTGGATGAAATCAGCTCATCGCTGGATGCCGAAACCGAGAAGCTTCTTTTCGACCGTCTCTTTACTTCGTATGCCGATAAGACTATTATCTGTGTTACGCATAGGAAGGAGGTGGCAGACAGATGCCTGGAGCAGATACGGCTGTGATGAAATGACCTAACCTCTTTATGCTCTGGGGATAGGTTATCCCCAGCCCCCAGGCAGTATCTGGTAATGTGTAGTGAGAATATCGTGAGGGATAACCCCAAATCGTGATGGATGATAGATGATTACATAAAACTTATTCACGAATACGGCTGC
>JAJWAL010000192.1:0-2912 GCA_021618535.1 Segatella copri
TATGCAAAGATAATGCAATCTTCTCAAATAACAAAACATTGAAAATATATTTAAATTTATTTTGTATTGTCTATGAATTATCGTACCTTTGTACCCAGTTATAAAGAAAAATAATGAAGAAGGTATTAAAAAAGGTATTAAGATCCATATTCTATATAGTAGTCATGTCGGTTCTGGCATTCCTGCCCGACTTCTGGCTTTGGCACATCGGGGTGAGTGAGTGGCCTTTGCTGCTAGCCATCTTATGGTGGGTTCCCTCGTTGTTACTTGTTCTTGCCGAAGTGGGGTTGCAGATGGGGTCCTTCCACAAGTTGTCAGTCCGTGTACTCTTTACTACCATACTTTTCTCGGCATTCCCTAAGGTTGTCTTCATCCTGTTCGATGCATTTCTTCCTTGGTTCTTTGCTCTGATTCCTGCTTTGGGTGTAATGGGGTGGTTTGCCTTCGGCTTTATAGAGGGTTGGAAGCGGTTAGAACTGAAACATATTACCTTTACCTCGCCCGATTTGCCACCTTATTTTGATGGTTACCGTCTGGTACAGATTACCGACTTTCATCTCGGTTCGTTTCCTCCCGGCAATGATTTCGTGCAGAAGGTGGTGGATGCGACCAACAATGAAGAACCCGATATGATTCTCTTTACGGGCGATCTGGTCAATAACCAAGCCAGCGAAGTGGAGCCTTATCTGGATACGCTGAAGCAGCTTCATGCGTCAGATGGCATCTATTCTATCTGGGGAAATCATGATTATTGTGAATATGGCAACAATCATTCTATCGGCGCTTTGAAGAGAAACCGCCGTATGCTCTATGGATATCAGGAAAGTCTGGGGTGGCATCAGCTGATGAACGAACATCATGTGGTGAGTCATGGTATGGCATCTATCGCTGTAATAGGCGTAGAGAATCCCGGTCAGCCTCCTTTCACCAATCGCAGTAATCTGAAGAAAGCGATGAAGGGGTTGAATCCAGATATGTTTAAAATCCTCTTGAGTCATGATCCTCACCATTGGCGCAGAGAAGTGGTCGGTAAGAAGATACAGCTTACGTTGGCAGGACATACGCATGCCGGACAATTGAAAATAGGTAAATGGACGCCTGCCCGCATGGCTTTCAAAGAGTGGGGCGGAGCTTACCGGATTGGTGAGCAGATGCTCTATGTATCATCGGGTATTGGTGGTTCTTTCCCTTTCCGCCTAGGCGCATGGCCTGAACTGACAGTTATTACGCTGAAGCGTGATTTATAGTTCTTAAAGATAACAAAACTGGTGCTTAAGTGTTAAAATACAGTTAAATGTTTGCTGTTTGAACCATTGTGATGAAAAAAACGTGTTAAAAATTTGGTGGTTCGAATAAATGTTGTACCTTTGCACTAGTTTTCGCATATATTTGGGCAAATGGGGGGTGTCGTGAGATTGTACTCCATTTGTTTTTTGAAGCAAGGCGAAAATACTTCACATCAGAAGTAGCTGTTCACATTTTAATTTTACATTTAACATTGAAAACAATGAAGATTCCTGTAGAAGAACAATATAAATACGTAAAACTTACTCTCCCGGATGGAAGCAAGGCTGAAGGTCAGGCTGTCTTGTTGCATGCCTGTTGTGCACCTTGTTCGGCGGCTATCGTAGAATGTATGCTTCGTAATGGTATGAAGCCTACAGTATATTTCAGTAACAGCAATATCTATCCTCAGCAGGAGTATGATGTACGCAAACATGAACTGAAACGATTTCTGGAAGCCCAGAATGTACCTTATGTAGAGGATGAGTATGACCATCAGGAATGGCTTTCTGTTATCAAGGGCTTAGAGGATGAGCCCGAGCGTGGCAGCCGTTGTTCTGTCTGCTTTCAGTTTCGCCTCTCTCATGCAGCCAAGTATGCGCAGGAGCATGGATTTCACCTTCTTACTACCACGTTGGCATCTTCGCGCTGGAAGAATATCAGACAGATAGATACTGCCGGTCATCTTGCCGTTGAGGCTTATCCTGATGTAGAATGGTGGGATATGAATTGGCGGAAGGGCGGTTTACAGAATCGCCGAGGTGAACTCTTGAGAATCAATGAATTCTATAATCAGTTATATTGTGGTTGCGAATTCAGTATGAGATAAATGAAAAAGCCCAAGACATCACGCCCTGGGCTTTTTTTATATGAATCTGTGAAATCTGTAGTGCTTAAGAAAGACCAATAATCTCACCGTTTACTACATCAATGCGCTCAGCCTGTGGGCTCTTTGGTAAGCCCGGCATACGCATGATAGGCCCAGCGATGACTACAATCATCTCGGCACCCATATTTACGGTGATGTCGCGAACGTGGAGTTCGAAACCTTCTGTAGGACCGTATGCCTTGGCATCGGTAGAGAAACTGTACTGAGTCTTGGCAATACAAATAGGGAACTTTTCAGCACCCAGCTTCTTAATCTCTTCAATCATCGCCTTGGCAGAATCGCTCAATGTCACGCTGCCTGCTCCGTAAAGATTGAATGCAACCTTTTCTATCTTCTCCTCAACGCTATCGTTATCATCGTAAGCAAAATAGAGAGGGGCTGATGGGCGCTCATCGATGGTCTTCACTACGAGGTTGGCAAGTTCAATAGCTCCGTTTCCGCCTTCGGCAAAGGCGCTGTTTACGGCGAAACCGCAACCCATCTCCTCGCAATGCTTGCGCAATACTTCAATTTCTTCATCTGTATCGGTTGCAAACTTGTTGAATGCAATCACTACAGTCTGACCAAAGCTCTGCAGGTTCTTTACGTGCTTGTCGAGGTTCCAGTAACCGGCTTCCATTCCTGCTATGTTTGGCTTCTTGATATCTTCCAGAGCTACACCACCATGCATCTTCAACGCCTGGAGGGTAACAACGAGAACGGTGAGGTCTGGTTGCAAACCTGTCTTGCGGCATTTGAT
>JAJWAL010000008.1:0-40488 GCA_021618535.1 Segatella copri
ATACGGAGTAGTCAACCGGCAAGGCGAAAAAATAACAATATTTAATTATAATTTAAAAATATGAATGTAATCAAGCTTTTTGATTACCAAGAGGATATGAAGGAACGGATTGAGAAGGCGTTGCGCCTTCATCGGTCCGTGATGGCACAAATGCCAACGGGTACGGGAAAAACGGTTCTACTCGCTTCGGTCGTAGAATCGTTTTTGAGGGAACATTCCAATTGCAATGTTTGGATTGTTGCCCATAGAAGGGAGCTGGTTTCTCAGATTCGAGAAACTATTGAAAGAGTTTTTTCGAAAATCACCCCGTCCCTCTTTACCATTAAAGAGGGCTCCACCTCTCACCCCGACCCTCTCACCCTCAGGGGAGAGGGAGGAAACCGCCCTACTCGGTGCTCGGAACCGCTACGCTCTAAGGTTGGCGGACCATCAAAGGTCTCGCCAGATTGTGCGGGATGGGACCGCCTGGGTGCTGCTTGCTTGCGGCCTGCTGAGGGACTTGGTGACCACCTGGGGATGAGTGGAGCATCAGAGGTCTCGCCAGATTGTTTGTCGGCTAGCGCATTCAATGTTCCTATCAAGGCTGTGTCGATACAATGGTTGTCGAAACACTATGACGAGATAGAGGAAGAACCGGGGATGATAGTGATTGACGAGGCGCACCATGCGCTTGCCAAGACTTACAAGGGAATGTGGGAGAGATTCCCGAAAGCTAAGTTCCTGGGACTGACGGCTACTCCTTGCCGATTGAACGGTAAGGGATTCACTGATCTGTTTGATGTCTTGGTGCAGTCCTGGAGTGTTCCTGAATTTATCAGCAAGGGAAGATTGGCAACATACGATTTTGTGAGCATCAAATCGGATGGTGTGACGCAAGGGCTCATTGATTCCTTGCAGAAGCGAGGAGCAGATGGTGATTATCAGAACAAGGAGATGGATCGGGTTTTGAACAAGAAACCGAGCATTGAAAGGCTTTATAAAAGTTTTGAGAAGTATGGCAAAGACAGGAAGGGCATCGTGTATGCTATCAATATTTCTCATGCTAATGCTATTGCCGAGTTCTACAGAGAACACGGCATAGCGGCTGTTGCTATTGATAGTAAAACGCCAAGTTCTTTACGAAAAGAACTTATTGAAAGATTCAAAGCTTCTTCTAATACTTCTTTTTCGAAAACCCACCCGTCCTCCCTTACCCTTAAGGGAGGCTCCACCGCTTTCCCCAAGCCCCTTTCCCCTCAGGGGACAGGGGATGTAACCGCTCCTCCTCGTCGCTCGGAACCGCTACGCTCTAAGGATGGCGGACCATCAAAGGTCTCGCCAGATTGTGCGGGATGGGACCGCCTGGGTGCTACTTGTTTGCGGGCTGCTGATGGGGCTGCTCCTATACAAGTGTTGGTGAATGTGGACATCTTCTCGGAGGGTTTTGACTGCCCGGATGTGGAGTTTGTACAGTTGGCTCGACCTACATTGTCGCTTGCCAAGTACCTGCAGATGGTGGGACGTGGATTGCGAGTAGCCAGGGGAAAGAAGAGCTGCGTGATGATAGATAACGTGGGATTATACCGGGTGTTCGGATTGCCATCACAGGTATGGAACTGGAATGCGATGTTTGAAGGAAAGCTGAAAGTTGGCAAGAAGAAGGAGACTGCCAAGGAAAGAGCGTTTTTCCTGGGAAGTGAGGAGCAAGAGGGGCATCAGGATGATTCTGATTCGGAAATGGAGATGGTGGTGAGCCATGAAGAATTGCTCCAAACGATACTGTATCGTGAGTTTGTGGACAGTAGAGGGGAGTTTGCCATCATCAAGCTTCCTGATGGGAAGATGACGGTAGTGAACCGGCAGGGAGAACATGTCTTGGAGCCAGGCGATTACCGTGACATGAAGCTGTTGGATGGCAACATCCTGTTCTACCGACATCGCAGAAAGGAGGTCTGCTATTATGACCTGTTGTCTGGAGCTATTATTGACGATGGTCCCAATGTTTACGATGTTCCAAAGGTGGTTACGCTAGAAGGTTGGGAGTTCATCAAATATGGAGATGTTTATATGTCTCGCACCTACGAACATTTCTCTTGGCCATATTGCCCTTCCAAATATGACCTGTTCAATTTTGGGGATTACCTGATATATCGTTATAATTATTTAGTAGATAGTGGTTGCCAGGAATGGTACTATTATGAAGGAGGCAATGGCTTGATGATGAAGGCTACTATAGATAGTAATCGAGTATGTTTCTTGCGTGGTGATTATGAACATGTGTATTGGAAGTGTGCCACTCTTCGTTGTGGTTGTATCGTGGTTATGGACAGCAAGCAGGACTACTACCTGGTGGATTCATATTTGAAGAAGACCTATATTGGATGCAATAACCCAAAGAATGAAAATGAAGATCTTCATATTGTAATGCCTCGCCTTGGCAAGAAATACTATGATGAGATGATGTTACAGGAGAAGAAAAAGGAAGCAAGCGAGATGATTCTTTTGCATGAAAAGTCTGTAGCAGGACATGTGGAATTATATCAGGCTGGAAAGAAATGGGGCATAAAAGTGGATGGCAGAGTTGTCGTGCCACCCCTTTATCGCAGCATAGCGCAACCTGTTGGTGCCTATTGTGCCTTTGAAGAGATTCCAAGATATTGGGGTATTATGACCTTAAAAGGCAAGGTGATAGTTGATGCCAAATATGAGAAGGTCGAGATTCGTGATGGAGGGATCGCCGTGGTAACTGATATCACGGGGAAAACACAGACCATCCATCTGAAATGATCTATTATAGGGGCGTCAGTCTGAGAATATTAACAAAAAAGAGTGTGTCATGAATTTATGATACACTCTTTTTTTTATCCTGTTTAATTACATCTTCTTTATCCGTTTGCGATATTTCCGAAGAAATCGAATGAGGCATCCCAATCCTTCCAAACTGGCTCTCTGCCCAATTCCTTCAATCTCGCATTGATTACCTTGGCGGTACGCTCATCGCTTACGGTGAACTGCTCCAATGCCTGAGGATAGGTATGGTAACCGCCAGGATTTACCTTTGATTCTGCCGACATGGTGGTGACACCCAGTGTTGCCATGTTGTCACGGATGTAGGCTGGCTCACGGGTAGAGTAGGAGATATCTACATCGTGGTCGAAGATACGCATGGCGAAAGTAGCCTGTGCCAACTGCTTATCGGTCATGAAGCAGTTTGGCTGGAAACCTTCGTTCTGTGCAGGGCGCATACGAGGGAAGTTCACGCTGTACTTGGTCTTCCAGTAATGCTTCTGCAGGTAGCGCAGGTGATGAGCCATCATCACTACATCCGTGCGCCATTCCTTCTCCAAGCCGATGAGCACACCCATACCGATGGAGTGAACGCCTGCCATACCCATGCGGTCGAAACCATCGCAGCGCCACTCAAACTTGCTCTTCATGCCACGTGGGTGGTAGAGCTTGTAGTGCTCGTGGTTGTAGGTCTCCTGGAAACAGATGACGCCGTTCATACCATGGTCGGCGAGGGTCTTGTAATCCTCTGTAGAGAGCGGCATCACCTCAATCTTCACGTTAGAGAAATACTTCTTGGCGATGTCGATTGCCTTGGCAAGATAAGGGGTGCCAGCCTTTGCTGGGTTCTCGCCCGTAACGAGAAGGATGTTCTCGAATGGAGCCAGCTGCTTGATGGCTTTATACTCGTTCTCAATCTGCTCTGGGGTGAGGATGGTGCGGGCCATCGGATTCTCACGATGGAAACCGCAATACACGCAGGAGTTTGAGCATGAATTGGTGATGTAGAGAGGAATGAACATCGACATGGTCTTGCCGAAGCGCTCCTCGGTATATTTGCGGGAAAGACGCGCCATTACCTCCAGGTATGGCTCGGCAGCCGGTGAAATCAGCGCCATGAAGTCGTTCACATCGCAATGGTCCTTGGCAAGGGCACGGCGCACGTCATTATCGGTCATTCGAGCAATGCGCTCCGTGGTCTCCTCCCAACTGATATTCTTTAATTCGTCTGAAAACATTTTCTTACTTTTTAAACTTTCTCAAATCGTGTGTCAACTTGGCGGCGCAGAAGTTTGGACCACACATGGTGCAGTACTCACCGTCTGTATGACCTGCCTCCTCGAAATACTTTAAGGCGAGCTCTGGGTCGAGGGAGAGGTGGAACTGGTCTCTCCAGCGGAACTCGAAACGTGCCTTGGAGAGGGCGTTGTCGCGGATGGTTGCGCCTGGATGACCCTTAGCCAAGTCGGCTGCATGAGCGGCAATCTTATAGGTTACCACACCTGTGCGCACATCCTCCTTGTTAGGCAAGGCGAGGTGCTCCTTAGGTGTTACATAGCAGAGCATGGCAGTGCCGAGCCATGCTATCTGGGCGCCACCGATGGCTGATGTGATGTGGTCGTAACCTGGAGCGATATCGGTAACCAATGGGCCGAGGGTGTAGAATGGTGCCTCGTGACAGTGGTCGAGCTGGCGCTCCATGTTCTCCTTGATCTTCTGCAATGGCACATGACCAGGACCCTCGATGAATGCCTGTACGTTCTTGTCCCAGGCACGGGTAACAAGCTCGCCCATGGTATCCAACTCGGCAAACTGGGCTGCATCGTTGGCATCGGCAATACAGCCTGGGCGCAGACCATCGCCCAAAGAGAGGGCTACGTCGTACTGTGCCACGATGTCGCAGATATCGTCGAAGTGCTCATAGAGGAAGCTCTCCTGATCGTGATAGAGACACCACTTGCTCATGATACTACCGCCACGGCTCACGATACCGCAGAGACGGCTATCGGCGAGATGCACGTTGTGGCGACGGATGCCGGCATGGATGGTGAAGTAGTCGACACCCTGCTCACATTGCTCGATGAGGGTATCACGGAATACCTCCCAGTTCAGATCCTCTACCTTGCCATTTACCTTCTCCAAAGCCTGGTAGATAGGTACGGTTCCTACTGGCACAGGGCAGTTGCGTACAATCCATTCACGGGTTTCGTGGATGTTGTCGCCGGTAGAGAGGTCCATCAATGTATCGCCTCCCCACTTGCAAGACCATACAGCCTTATCCACCTCTTCCTCGATGCTGGAGGTAGTGGCTGAGTTACCGATGTTGGTATTGATCTTCACGAGGAAGTTGCGGCCGATGATCATCGGTTCGCTCTCCGGGTGGTTGATGTTGGCAGGAAGAACGGCACGTCCGCGTGCAATCTCATCACGAACATACTCAGGGGTGATATGGGTATCGATGCCCAACTCCTGGCAGTTCATGTTCTCACGGATGGCCACGTACTCCATCTCTGGAGTGATGATGCCAGCCTTGGCATAAGCCATCTGGGTGATGTGCTTGCCAGCCTGTGCACGGCGAGGCAACTGGATGTGCTCGAAGCGGAGATGGTCGAGGCTATGGTCAGCAAGGCGCTGCTTGCCATACTCGCTGGTAACTTCCTTGAGCTGCTCGGTATCGTTGCGGTCGAGAATCCACTGCTCGCGCATTCTTGGCAAGCCCTTCTTCAAATCTACCTGATAGTTAGGGTCGCTGTAAGGACCGCTGGTATCGTAGATGTAAACCGGAGCGTTTGGCTCTGTATGAGGAATGCCGCGCTCATCCTTCACAACAGTAGGAGTGAGGTTAACCTTGGTCATTCCAACCTTGATCTGTGGGAAGAGTTTTCCCTGCATATACGCCTTTTCTCTCTGGGCGTAAGCTTTCTTATCGTTTGGCATAATTTTTTAAAGGTAAAAAGGTAAAAGGGTAAAAAGGTAAAAAGAACATTCTGCTTCTTTGCCTTCATCCTTCATGCCTTTGTATTATCTATATTATAATTAGTCGTTGAGGAATGCGGTGAGTGGAGAACTTGCCTCAGCACAATCGCTGATGGCTCCGAGACCTGCCTCGTAAGCACGGCGACCGCATACTACTGCTTCCTTGAATGCCTTAGCCATCTCTACAGGATCACCGGCAACGGCGATAGCTGTGTTAACCAGGCAAGCGCTGGCACCCATCTCCATAGCCTCGGCAGCGTGGCTAGGTGCACCGATACCTGCATCTACTACAACTGGAACAGTAGCCTGCTCGATGATGATCTGCAGGAAGTCCTTCATTCTCAATCCCTTGTTGGTACCGATAGGTGCAGCAAGTGGCATTACGGTAGCAGCACCAGCCTCTTCGAGGTGCTTGCAGAGGGTAGGGTCTGCCTGGCAATATGGCAATACCACGAAACCGAGTTTTACCAGTTTCTCGGTAGCCTTCAGCGTCTCGATAGAGTCTGGAAGAAGATAGCGAGGGTCTGGGTGGATTTCGAGCTTGAGCCAGTTGGTTCCGAATGCCTCGCGAGCCATCTGTGCTGCGAAGACAGCCTCCTCGGCGTTGCGCACGCCACTGGTGTTAGGAAGGAGCTGGATATTTGGGTTCTGCACAATATGAGAGAGCAGGTCGTCCTGCTTGTCTTCGAGTTCGATACGTTTCATAGCAACAGTAACCATTTCTGTTTCTGATGCTTTGATGGCTTCAGCCATGAGGGCATTGTTGTTAAACTTTCCTGTACCCAAGAAGAGGCGGGAGTTAAACTCTCTGCCTGCGATTACTAATTTTTCCATTGTTTTATTATAGAGTTGTTATTTTTGTTTTCATTTCTGTAGGAAAAGTACTTTTGGATGATTCTTTTCCGCAGTATTCTGGGACCGTTATCCTCCGCAGAACGCTTTTACGATAACGATGTCAGCTCCTTCTGCGATGATTGTGTTTTCCCATTCATCACGAGGCACCATTTCGTTACTGATAGCTACTGCAACTCCTGTAGCTGGCAAATCGAGTTCCTGAGCTAACTCCCTGATGGTTTTAGCCTGTGTCTCGGTCTCTTTGTTGTTGATAGTTACTTTCATATTCTGTTCGTTTTATATGATGAATAATCCGTTTGTTTACGCTTTTTCTATCGCCCGAAAGCGATGATAAGATAATATGTAATCAAACACGGTGAACTTCCAGATGAAAGCCTTAAGAGAAAAAATAAAGCGCTATCAAATATCCCTGCGACAGCATTACCTGCATCAGGTTCAATGGGTATCATCTCAGCCGAATCTTTCAGCACCCCGTGATAATCGCTTGCAAAAGTAATGATAATATCGGAAAAACAATAGAATTTCAAAATTATTTATGCTAAATTAACGCAGAATGTACCTTTCGCTTTACTGGTGTTTCTTTCTGCAATCCGGGCATTCGCCTTTGATGACAAAGGAAATAGAGTGGGGGTAAAAGCCTTCGGGCAGTTCGAAACTTGGAATATGGATATCCTCCATACAGAAGGAACGCTGGCAAGATTCGCAGTAGAAATGAATATGCCCGTCGTGATGATCGCAAGCCCCTTTTTCTTCGCAGAGTTCGTAGCAGAGTACGCCTCGCCCATCTTCGAAGGCATGTACCACATCATGTTCCAGAAAGAGGGTAAGGGTACGGAAGATGCTCGACTTGTCCATCGAAACCATCTTTCGTTCCAGATTGCTCAGACTCTGCGGGTTCTGTTCGCCCATCAGGGTCTTCATTACGAGTATGCGGTTGGCGGTTGGCCGAATGCCTTTCGATTCCAGCCTGTTGATCATATCTTGTGAGTTCATCGTTTCTTCTTTTTAAAAATTTTACTAACTGGTTGCAAAGATACAAAAAAAGCGTGTAAGTATGGTAACTTACACGCTTTTTCTTTATTTAAACGTAATTACTTTTTGCTTTCAATCTAGTTTATGCCGCAGCATGAAGGGATTGGAACCCTTATGCGCAAGCACAGCCACGGCTTCTGTTCAAAGCCTCACCATACATTTCCATTGCGGTCATGTAATTTGCAAGAATAGCCTTCAAGGCCTTCTTGATGTTTGCATACATTGTTTTCATAATCGTTATCCTTTTTTTAAAAATTAATACTTGGCATTTCTGCCATTTCCTTTTTCTTTTTGTTCATGAACGGTGGTCAATTTTACTTGCCCATCTCCATGTTGTTGTTTACATTTACAGCCTTGACAATCATAGCTGCCACAACTGTAAGAATCATTACTGTCGTCATCATAATTTGTTTCCTTTCTTTCTTTGTGGAGCCTCCATGTGAGGTCTCCTGTTTTACATTATCCTTATTACAATCTCACTGTTTTCTGGTGCAAAGGTAATGCCTTTTTCTTGAATATCTGTCACAAAGACATGACAAAATGATGAAAAAGGGGCTTTTTTTGATACACGTCAACTAAACAGCAATGGCGGCTTGATATACGTCAAGCCGCCATGCTGTCATATTGAGAAATGTGTCATATTTCTTATGTTTCTTCGGTTTTCTGATGCTAGATCAGTTCCAGAATCTTGTCGAGAATCTTTTCTACGGTTGAAGAATCGGTTGCTTCATCGAGCTTCTGGTTGATTTTCTCTTCCAGTTTCTTGCTCACCTTGTCGGCAGCCTGATCCATGGCCTGGTTTGCCTTGTCTTCCAGTTTCTTCTGAACGGAAGCGCCCAGTCCGTCTTCTTCTGAACCATCGCTGCTATTATCGCTTACCGAAGGGGATTCATCGGTTGATGAGCTGGTGGTTTCTTCTATCTGCAGATTGTCGGCACCTTCCAGCGCCTTCATCATATCATCAGCATTCATCGTGTAAACGCTGCCAAGGATTCCGAAGCTTACGGTGTGCTGCTTGCCATTAAACTCAACGGTTCCCTTAGAGCATACGATATAGTTGTGGTATTCGAAGAGCTGGTTCATCACTTCATCGATAGCACTTCCAGCCATCATTTTGGCAATGGAACGGATGCTTTGGGTGAAGAAATTGTTGTCGCTGGTTTCTGTAGCCTTGTCGATAGCCTTGGCTGCCTCGGTCTTTACCTTTTCTTTATGGGCATCAGGTCCCGGATTAGTTATGGCGAAAACCAGGAAGAGAAGTACGATAAGACCTAAGATGATTTTCCAAAGAGTCTTGCTCGATTTTTTCTTTTCCGGTTCCTGTCTGTAGCCCTGGTTCATGGCAGCGCCATGCTGAAAGCCTTGCTGGTAAGCTTCCTGCTGTGCCTGCTGGAAATTCTGCTGGTTTGCAGCCTGGAAGTTTGCTGCTTCTGGTCCGTTGTTACCGGCTGCATCTGCTGATGTTCCTTCTGCATCTTCTTTGTTGGCTGCATTAGCCTTGATTGCTTCAATGGTTTCGAGAACCGTCTTCAGTTCTGCTATTTTCCAAGCAGGAGTCCAGTCTTTCATGCCTTGTGCCCAAACAAGGGTTTCGGGTGTGATAGCCTTCTGAACGAGTTGCTCCAGACTGAATGGACCCGCTTGCTGTCCGTTATTCTCAATGATAAAATATTCCATCATGTATTCTTTTATATAATCTTTTTCTTAAAAGCCCATACAGAGCTTCTTTCACTCTTCATTGCTTATTAGTGTGTAGCCTTCCACCAAGCCGTTTTCTCTCTTCCCTTGATAGCTACGCTGTGCTGGCTAGGGTCGGAGATAGACAGACCGCAATAGTTTTTCACTTTAAAGGTTGTACCTCTATAACTCTTTAACGCTGTATAAGCCTGTTCGGTATGAGCAGCAGCTTTGATTGTGAGTTTCATCTGTGAATTAAATTTGTCTTTCAGAGAGCCGCTCGGAACAAGACTGTCTACGTATACACTCATGTCGTAGAAGAGGTTGGGAGAGAAACCATCCAGAGGCTGTATGGAATCGAGCGGAACGGATGATGAGAGGGTATATTTGCTATTGATTTCCTTCATCACACTAGCTAGATTATCCATCTGTCTGCAGTCGATGGCCGCCATGTTGCAGAATGGATCGCTGCTATTCTTGTAGAAATTGACTACTCCGTTTACGAATCCTGAATAGTTGGGTGCTGAATTGTTAAGATAGCTCCATACGGTTTTGTAAGGAACGCCGGCTCCCATTACTTCGCTACTTGAACTGATCATGAAATTAGTAACGTCTTTCAGTTCGTATGCAGTCTCTACATTGCCCATATAGCACGCATCGAAGAGGATGTACTGCATCTTGGTGCCACTGAGTTTGATTCCTTCGGTAAGGGTAGGAACATCGAGAGCGTTTTCTTCTAAACTCACACTTCCTAAGAAACGGGTGACAGGGTTGTTGGGATCGGATCCAAACTGTATTCCGCTGAAATTGCCGGTAGCGGTAGGGTAGCTGGTGCTTCCTTTCTGAGCAAAACCGGCATTAGGTCTTGCCATATAAGGATAGTTAACCCAATCGCTGTTGTAGGTCCATCCGCAGCCATGAGCTCCAATGATGAGCGAATAGTTCAGGGCTTCAGCACGGCGTTTCACCTCATTCAGAATTTCTGCAAATCCTTCAGCTGTAGTATATGTTGCTTCATCGTATGTCTTCAACGTGTCGCGGATGACGGCTTTCTTATTGCCGTCATACTGAAGATCAATGAGATAGCTCTTCTTGTAATTCTGGCTCATGAAAACCATTACACGCGAATTGTTCAAACCCTTCTTGGCAACAATACCTTCGCAGATACTGTCAACGTTGTTTTTCAAAAAACTTGTGAGACCGGAAGTGTTGGTTCCACCCGTCCAAGGATAGAAGACGAAGATAGTCTGCTTATTGACGCTTTCTACATCAATAGCTTCATCGCCACAACTGGTGAAAGTTGCTGCAAGAGATAGCGTACATATAAATAAGGTGAAAAGCTTCTTGATCATAATTAAAAATGTTGAATGTTGAATGTTGAATGTTGAGTTGCAATCTTGCTAACGAATCAGCTTGACTAATTCAACATTCTACACTCAACATTAAACATTAAATATAATACTATTATTTCTTCTTGAGTTCCTCGATAGTTGCCTTGAGGGCAGCAATCTTCTCAACAGAGTCGCTTTCCTTCTTGCGCTCGAGGGCTACTACCTTCTCAGGAGCGTGAGCTACGAAGTTCTCATTGCTGAGCTTCTTGCGTACACCCATCAGGAAACCTTCCAGGTGCTTGAGCTGAGCCTCTGCCTTCTCAATCTCGGCAGCTACGTCGATGAGGTCGCCCAATGGTACGGCAAACTCGTCGGTACCTACCATGAAGCTTGATGCATCGGCACTCTTCTCGGCGATGACCTCAATCTTGTCGAGGTTCGCCATCTTCAAGGTTACGTCGTTGTAAGCCTCGAAATCGTTCTTGCCTACTACCTGGAGAGACAACTGCTCCTTCTGAGCGATGTTCTTCTGGTTGCGAACGGTACGAACACCGGCGATAATCTGCTTTACTGCCTCGATATCGGCTGCCAACTTCTGCTCCTCGGCTGTAGGTGCAGGAATCTCCAGCTTCTCGCGCATGATGCTCTCGCCATCCTTGCGGTCGTAGATGTGCTGCCACAACTCCTCTGTGATGAATGGCATGAATGGATGCAACATCTTCAAAAGGGCATCGAAGAAACGGAGGGTAGCGTCGTAGCTCTTCTGGTCGATAGGCTGGCCGTAAGCTGGCTTCACCATCTCCAGGTACCAAGATGAGAACTCATCCCAGAACAGCTTATATACAGTCATCAAAGCCTCAGAGATACGGTAGTCCTTAAACTGCTTCTGCATCTCCTCGTTTACCTCCTTGAGCTTGGCATCAAACCACTTCACGGCGATTTCTGCACTCTTAGGCTGCTCGATATCTGCAGTCTCCCAACCCTTGACGAGGCGGAAGGCATTCCAGATCTTATTGTTAAAGTTACGTCCCTGCTCGCAGAGGCTCTCGTCGAAGAGGATGTCGTTGCCTGCAGGAGCGCTGAGCATCATACCCATACGAACGCCGTCGGCACCAAACTTGTCAATCAGATCCAATGGGTCTGGTGAGTTACCGAGACTCTTGCTCATCTTGCGGCCGAGCTTATCGCGGACGATACCTGTGAAATATACGTGCTTGAATGGCATCTTGCCACGATACTCGTAGCCAGCCATGATCATACGTGCTACCCAGAAGAAGATGATATCCGGACCTGTTACGAGGTCGGAAGTAGGGTAGTAGTAGTTAATCTCCTCGTTGTCTGGATGCTCGATGCCATCGAACAGAGAGATAGGCCACAACCATGAAGAGAACCAGGTGTCGAGGCAGTCGCTCTCCTGCTCAAGATCCTCAGCCTTGATGCTGGCATTCTTCTCCTGAGCGAGTTTCAGAGCCTCCTCTGCAGTCTCAGCTACCACGAAATCCTTCTTGCCGGCATTGTCGAAGTAGTAAGCTGGGATGCGGTGACCCCACCAGAGCTGACGGCTGATACACCAGTCCTTGATGTTCTCCAACCAGTGGCGATAGGTGTTCTTATACTTCTTAGGGTAGAACTCGATGTCATCGTCCATTACTGGAGGGAGGGCGATGTCAGCAAAGTGCTGCATCTTGAGGAACCACTGTGTAGAGAGCTTTGGCTCGATAGGCACATTGGTACGCTCAGAGAAGCCCACCTTATTATTATAGTCCTCAATCTTTTCCATCAGACCGGCGTTCTGAAGGTCGATGGAAATCTGCTTGCGCACATCCATACGGTCCATACCTACATAGAGACCTGCAGCCTCGCTGATGGTACCGTTGTCGTTGAAGATGTCGATGGTTTCCAAACCGTGCTTCAAACCGAGGGCGTGGTCGTTGATATCGTGAGCTGGAGTTACCTTCAAACAACCGGTACCGAACTCGATATCTACGTATGTATCCTCGATGACTGGAATCTCGCGGTTTACGAGAGGCACGATAACGTGTTTACCCTTCAACCAGGTATTCTTCTTATCCTCTGGGTTGATACACATGGCAGAGTCGCCCATGATGGTCTCAGGACGGGTGGTTGCTACTACTGCATAGTATCCCTTCTCATCCTTGTGTATCACGTTCTCCTCATCCACCTGCTGGCAGTCCTGCTCTACTACGTAATACTTCAAGTGGTAGAGCTTAGAGTGCTCGTCCTTGTAGATAACCTCCTCGTCAGAGAGCGCAGTCTGAGCCTTAGGGTCCCAGTTAACCATGCGCACGCCACGATAGATGAGACCCTTCTTGTAAAGGTCGCAGAATACGTGGATGACGGCACGAGAGCGGGTCTCGTCCATGGTGAATGCTGTGCGGTCCCAGTCGCAGCTGGCACCGAGTTTGCGGAGCTGCTTGAGGATGATGCCACCATGCTCGTGAGTCCAGTCCCAAGCATGCTTGAGGAACTCCTCGCGGGTAAGGTCGGTCTTCTTGATACCCTGCTGAGCGAGGCGGTTTACAACCTTTGCCTCGGTAGCGATACTGGCATGGTCGGTACCTGGTACCCAACATGCGTTCTTGCCCTCCATGCGTGCACGGCGAACGAGAATGTCCTGGATAGTATTGTTGAGCATGTGTCCCATGTGGAGCACACCCGTTACGTTTGGTGGAGGGATAACCACTGTATAAGGTTCACGACCATCTGGCTTAGAGCTGAAAAGCTTGTTGTCGAGCCAGTACTGATACCATTTACTTTCCACTGCTTGTGGATCGTATTTACTTGCTAATTCCATTGTTTATATCTAATTTTTATTCTTTTTCTTTCTTTTTCTTTAAAAAACGGTGCAAAGATACGAATTTTTGGGCGAAAAACATTATCTTTGCATCAAAATTATTAATTTTTGCACAAAACGATGGTTAGTAATACAGGAAAAGGACATACGAAAGAAGAAAAACTGGCGGCGTTCAGCCGCTTGCTGGATGTGCAGGACCGTTTGCGCCTGCAGTGTCCATGGGATAAAAAGCAGACATTCGAGAGTCTTCGTCCGAATACGATTGAGGAGACTTTCGAGCTTTGTGACGCCTTGATGAAGCGCGATTACAAAGATATCAAGAAGGAGTTGGGCGATGTGCTGGAGCACGTGATGTTCTATAGCATCATCGGTCGTGAAGACGGCGAGTTCGATATCTGCGATGTCTGCAATCAGGAAGCTGACAAACTGATGTTCCGCCATCCTTTCATCAACTGGAAGGAGGAAGGAAATTGGACGGTTTCGAATCCGGATATGTTCATCAATGATGAAGGACAGGTTGTCTATAAGGAGTCAGACGCAGGGAATGGAGAGACTGGAACTGCCAGTTCGGAAGAAACCCTGGCTCTTGGCGCCAGCAAGCCGAAAACAGCGACTTCTGTTGAGAAAACCTGGGAACAGATAAAACAGCAGGAGAAGGACGGAAATGAACGGGTGTTGAGCGGTGTTCCAAATTCTCTTCCCTCTCTTATCAAGGCTTATCGCATTCAGGACAAGGCTAGAAATGTAGGCTTCGACTGGAAAGAAAAAGAAGATGTGTGGGACAAAGTACAGGAAGAATTGGAAGAACTCAAGGTGGAATTGGCTAAAGGCGACAAAGAGAATTCTACCCGGGAATTGGGCGATTTCATCTTCTCTGTAATCAATGCAGCACGTCTCTATAAACTCAATCCTGATAATGCGCTAGAGAAAACCAACCAGAAGTTTATCCGCCGCTTCAATTATGTTGAAGATCATAGCTTAAAACAAGGTAAAAACTTGAAAGATATGAGTTTAGAAGAAATGGATAAACTATGGGATGAAGCAAAACTTCAGGAGAAAAAGGATGATAAATAACGGTGAATCTGATAATCATATCGACTCATCAACATAATAATAAAAACTAAAGAGTTATGAAGAAATTAGTTTATGTAACAATAGCTTTGGTGGCGCTTTTCGCAGCCAATAGTTGTAAGAACAAAAATAATGTTCCTGTTATCAGTGCAACCGATTCTGTAGAGGTAGAAGATGCGATGAACGATTCTACCATCTATGGTGTATGCGGTGAGGGAACCTCTATGCATAACCTGGAGCTGATTTCTGATGGTGGTGACACCCTTTCGGTGTTTATTGACGATGAGAATCCTGATGTTGTTCAGGGAGGATTGCTGGCTGGCGACCGTATTGCTCTTATCGGTTATAAGGCTGAGGATGGAGAGATGATGGCCCAGAAGATTATCAACCTGACTTCCCTTTTGGGTAAATGGACTTCTCTGGATAAGAATTTTGACATCCTGGAAGGTGGAGAGGTGAAGAACAATGTGAAAGCAGAAACTAATCCTTGGACTAGTTGGAAGATTCTCAATGGTAAACTCTTGCTGAATAAGGATACTTTTGCTATTGACAAGTTGGGTTCTGACAGTCTTATGTTGGAGAATACTCAGGGCATCTTTGTTTTCAAGCGCCAGGAGTAACGTCATCATGTTGAATCTGTAATTTATGATTTAGTTTTGGAACCATTTAAAGTACATATATTGGGGTGTGGCAGTGCTTTGCCCACACTTAAGCATAGTGCCTCGGCTCAGATTGTTGAGATGCGTGGCAAATGCTTTATGGTGGATTGTGGAGAGGGTGCCCAGATGCAGTTCCGTCGCACTCATGTTCACTTTGCTAAGATAAATGCGATCTTTATTTCGCATCTCCATGGTGACCATTGCTTTGGCTTGCTGGGACTTCTATCTACCTTTGGTATGCTGGGTAGAACGGCTAAGCTAAAAGTTTATGCGCCTGAAAGTTACGGAGATTTGTTTAAGCGTCAGATTGATTTCTTTATGCAGGGAATGGAATATGAGATTGAATTTGTTCCTGTAGATACCGAGAAGTCGCAAGTGGTTTATGAAGATCATTCTGTAACTGTAGAAACCGTTCCTCTCCAGCATCGTGTGCCTTGTTGTGGTTACATCTTCAGAGAGAAACCGACATTGCCTCATATCCGTCGTGATATGATAGATTATTACGAGATTCCTGTAAGCCAGATCAATAACATCAAGAATGGAGCTGACTGGACTACGAAGGAGGGTGACGTAATACCTAATGCCAGATTGGTAATGCCTGCCGCTTGTCCTCGCAGTTATGCTTATTGCAGTGATACCCGCTTTGTTCCGAACTTGGCAGAAAAGGTAAAGGGAGTTACGGTGCTTTATCATGAGAGCACCTATACTTCGGAGAATGAGGACAGGGCTAAACTCTATTATCACAGTACGGCTCGACAGGCTGCAACTATAGCCAGAAATGCGGGTGTAGGCAAACTTCTTCTGGGACATTATAGTGCAAGATATAATAATGAAGAGGTTTTGTTGAATGAAGCTAAAGAGGTGTTTACGGAAAGTTATCTTACTCAAGAAGGTAAGGTGTTCTCTATAGAATAATGTAAAAATATAAAAAAAAGTGCCTTGCATCAAAAAAAGTTCATTTTTGATGCAAGGTTTTCTCTTTATATCGTTTAATCATTAAAAAGAATTTGAAATTGGAATCGGAAAAGGAACTCTTAGACGACATCAATAGCGGCAGTCGAGCAGCCATGCACAGATTGTACGAACGCTATGTGGGGTATGCCATGGCCGTAGCGCTGAGGTATGTCCCTGTGCGCGATGATGCTGAAGATGTAGTGCAAAACAGTTTTATAAAAGTCTTTTCCGGTATTTCTAAATTTGAATATCGGGGTGAGGGCGCTCTTCAGGCTTGGCTCTTGCGGATAGTGACAAATGAAGCTGTCAACTTTGTAAGGCAGCAAAAGCGCTTCACTATCGTGGACGAAGTTCCCGATGATATTGAGGATGAAGAGCCTGAAGTAGAAAGAGTTCCGCCTGCAGAACTGACAAGAATGATAGGAGAATTGCCTGATGGGTACAGACTGGTTCTTAACATGTTTGTTTTTGAACAGAAAAGCCATAAAGAAATTGCACAGCTGTTAGGCATTAAAGAAAGCAGTTCTGCTTCACAATATTTGCGGGCGAAAAAGCTGTTGGGCAAAAAGGTGAAAGATTATCTGAGCCAGGCAGATTGTAGTGATAATAAAGAGTTGAATCATATAAACGAGAAAAGTAATGAGTAACGATTGGACAAATAAACTTCGAGATCAGTTGGCAGACTACCAAGAGCCTGTCAGCCACGACATGTGGGCTGAGATAGAACAATCGCTTGCTCAGTCTAAAAAGGTTGGTGATGAGGAAACTGATGTAAAAAAGAGACCACAGGCTCGTTATGTTGTCTTGAAAAGATGGTCGGTAGCTGCAGCGATTGCTTTATTGGGAGTAGGAGGCAGTTATGTTTATCTGCATGATGATGAACCTGGACAGGCTAACTTAGCTGTTCAGAGTTCTTTCTCTACAGCATCAGGTTCAAGCAGGACTTCTTCTGCTGTCCGTGCAGAAGCACAATCGGCAGGAAGTAAAAATGCTATCTTGCTTGCTGAAAACAAAGCATCTGCACATCAGGTGAATCGCCATTCATCGGGGCGTCAATTGAACCATAGTAAATCTTCTGTCTCTTTCCAGGAGCGGACTGTTGCTGATGATCATGAAATAATGCTTGCAGCAGAGGTAGAAATGCCAGAACAGTATGTTAATGCAGAGGTAAATGGTCGGGAATTATCTGTTTTGCAAAAGCAAAATGAGGATTCTGAAAGACAGATGGCCGTTTCTTCTAATCATGCAACCAAGCCGTTGGAAGCAGATGGTGGGCAGAAACTTTATGCAGGCAGGGCGCAGGATGGTCATTTTGAACGCAGTTATAAGGACAAGTATGAACAGAACTGGACCATGAACCTGTATGCAGAGAATGTAAGTCTGGGTTCTGGCAGTGATGGAATGTCAAACGGCATGTATGCGTCTTCAGATCCTCTTGCTGGTGGCGGCTTTGCTGATCATGGTGTTTTCCTGGCTGCTGCTTCTCCTTTAAGATATGCAATACCGAAATATGTTGAAGCGAAACATCATGCTCCTTTGGCTATAGGTGCTCAGGTTGGTATCGGACTTGCGCCTCGTTTATCTTTGAGTACTGGTGTCGTTTATACGCGTGTTGCATCTGATTTCAAATCTTATGGTGTTTCAGAATTTGATACACATCAGGTTTTGCATTATGTGGGTGTTCCACTTGGTTTAAACTATGAGGTTTGGAGCACGGGAGGCTTTCATGCGTACGTAATGGCGGGTGGAGAAGCCGATTTCAATGTAAAGAATGATACAAAGGTTTCTGGTCATAAAGAGGATGTGAAACGTGATGGCGTTCAGTTCTCGGGTAAGGCTTCGCTTGGTGCACAGTATGATGTTACACCACAAGTGGGCTTCTATATAGAGCCAGGTGCAAAATATTATTTTGATAATGGCAGCGAAATAGAAAATACGTTTAAAGATAAGAAGTGGAATTTTAATCTCCAGTTCGGACTTCGTATTAATCTGAAATAGTGTTTGAGTCCAATTATTAATAAATATATGTACGAACTACATTTCATTTTATAACATTACATACGAGAAAAGGAAAGGGCAGTCTGCGTGATGCATGGCTGCCCTTTATTGTTTCCCGTTTTTCTTATTTATTCAATAATTTTTCGCTCATATTGAGAGCGGCCTTTCTGCCGTCTCCCATGGCAAGGATTACTGTGGCTCCTCCTCGTACGATATCGCCGCCAGCGTAGATTTCTTCGATGGAACTCTGCATCTGGTCGTTTACGGCAATGGTGTTCTTCCGGCCGAGTTCCAAGCCTTCGATACTCTGTGGAACGAGTGGATTAGGACTTACTCCTACGGCAACAATTACCTGGTCGCACTCCAGCGTGATGGTCTCTCCTGTAGCTTCTGGACGACGACGGCCACTGGCATCAGGTTCGCCAAGCTTCATCACATCGAGAACTACAGCCTTTACTGCGCCCTTCTCGTCTGCCTCATATTCTTTAGGATTGTGCAATGTAAAGAAGTTGATTCCTTCTTCCTTGGCATGCTTCACCTCTTCGAGTCGGGCAGGCATTTCTGCCTCCGAACGGCGATATACCAAGGTTACGTCTGCTCCGAGTCGTTTTGCAGTACGGCAACTGTCCATAGCTGTATTTCCGCCGCCTACAACAACCACCTTCTTGCCTAAGTTGATAGGGGTATCGCTATGAGGATTGGCTGCATCCATCAGGTTTACACGGGTAAGATATTCGTTAGAAGACATGATGTTCAAGGCATTCTCTCCAGGAATATTCATGAAGTTTGGCAGACCCGCACCTGAGCCAACGAAGATTCCCTTGAATCCTTGTTCTTCCAGATCTTTTACGGAAATGGTCTTGCCTACGATGCAGTCTGTAATAAACTTTACGCCCATCTTCTGAAGATTCTCAATCTCTACATCTACGATAGCATTAGGTAAACGGAATTCAGGAATACCATATTTCAATACACCGCCAATCTCGTGTAATGCTTCAAAGACGGTAACGTCGAATCCCTTCTTTGCCATATCGCCTGCAAAACTCAATCCGGAAGGTCCTGAACCAACTACGGCTATCTTGATGCCATTAGGTTCATCGCACTTTGGTACAGAGATGTTTCCACTCTGGCGTTCGTAATCGGCAGCAAAACGCTCCAGGTATCCGATAGCTACAGCAGGCTCGTTCATCTTGAGATGTACACACTTGCTTTCACATTGCTTTTCCTGTGGGCAAACTCGTCCGCAAACGGCTGGTAGGGCAGAGGTGTTCTTTAAAACCTTGGCTGCGGCAAGGAACTGGCCCCGCTCAATGTTCTTGATGAAGGAAGGAATGTTGATACTTACCGGACAACCTTCCATACAGGTAGGCTTAGGACAGTCGAGACAGCGCTTGGCTTCGGTCAAAGCCATTTCCTTGGTCAAACCGATATTTACCTCTTCCGTACGGGTTGTGGCACGATAAAGAGGGTCAAGTTCTGGCATCTTTACGCGCTCTATAGCTGTACGTTCTTTTGCTTTCATCGAAGCGCGTAACTCCTTGCGCCACTCAGCGTTACGGTCGGTCAACTCTTCGATGCTCGCATCTGTAGGTTCTACGTCCATGATTACATCCGTAGTTTCTTTCTTCTTTCCTGCGTCTACAGTTGCAAGGTGCTCTTCGAAGTGTTCCATCTCTTCGCGTTCAACATCCTTGAAAGTGCCCATGCGCTTGAACATCTCGTCCCAATCTACCTGGGCGCCGTCAAATTCTGGACCGTCGATGCAGACAAACTTGGTCTTGCCACCGATGGTCAGGCGGCAGGCACCGCACATACCGGTTCCATCCACCATGATGGTATTGAGCGAAACGTCTGTGGAAAGATTGTATTTCTGGGTCAGGAGACAGCTGAACTTCATCATGATAGGAGGACCGATGGCGAAAACCTTATCGATATGTTCCTGATTGATAAACTTCTCGATTCCTACGGTTACAACACCCTTCTCGCCGTAACTTCCGTCATCGGTCATGATGATGAGCTCATCGCTAGATGCACGCACTTCATCTTCCATAATCACGAGGTCTTTGTTCCTACCCGCAATTACGGAAAGGACTCTGTTTCCTGCGGCTTTCAGTGCCTTGATGATAGGGAGCATAGGAGCTACGCCTACACCACCTCCGGCACAAATGACTGTTCCGAAGTTCTCGATATGTGTAGGATTTCCAAGTGGTCCCACCACATCGTGAATTTCATCGCCTTCATTCAATGCACAGAGTTTGGTAGATGAAAGACCTACCTTCTGCACAACCAGTGTGATGGTTCCTTTCTCAATGTCAGCATCAGCGATGGTCAGCGGCATGCGCTCGCTGTTGTTGTCTACACGGATGATAACAAAGTTACCTGCCTTTCGGCTCTTGGCTATAAGTGGTGCTTCTACATCGAAGCGGAATACTTTCTCTGAGTATTGTACTTTCTTGATAATCTTGTTCATTGGCTATTAAATTTCTTAATGCTGATATATTAATATTTCTGGTTAGCTGTTTAGAGTTTGCTTCATGGTACATAAAAATGCAAAAGGATAACATCGGCTACCTTTGTGGCAGTCGAAGTTATCCTCGTACAATATATGTTATTTTTGTTTTTCGAATGTTTTGTATAATCGGGAAAACAGAAAGTCTTACCGATATTTCAAATTAATCGAAATTTTTGTCATCAAGCATCTCGAAACCGCAATATGGAACCAATACCTTAGGTACGCGGATTCCTTCTGGGGTCTGATTGTTCTCCAAGATGGTTGCTACGATACGTGGCAAGGCAAGAGCTGAACCATTCAATGTGTGGCAAAGTTCAATCTTCTTGTCATCTGTATGGCGATAGCGGCAGTGGAGACGGTTAGCCTGGTAGCTCTCGAAGTTAGATACTGATGAAACTTCCAACCAGCGACCCTGTGCAGCACTCCATGTTTCGAAGTCGTAGCAGATAGAAGAGGTGAAGCTCATATCACCACCGCAGAGACGGAGGATATGGTATGGCAATTCCAGCTTCTTCAAAAGACCTTCAACATGGTCGAGCATTTCGTTCAAACTCTCGTAAGAGTGACCTGGCTTATCGATGCGAACAATCTCTACCTTGTCGAACTGGTGCAGGCGGTTCAAACCGCGAACATCCTTACCATAGCTACCTGCTTCACGACGGAAACAAGCTGAGTAAGCACAACGCTTGATAGGGAGATCTTTCTCATCGAGAATAACATCGCGGAAGATGTTGGTTACAGGAACCTCAGCAGTAGGGATAAGGAAGAGATTGTCCAGATTAGCATGATACATCTGACCTTCCTTGTCTGGCAACTGACCGGTACCACGACCAGAGTCCTCGTTTACTACGTAAGGAGGCTGAATCTCCAGATATCCGCTCTTGCGAGCCTCATCGAGGAAGAATGCCTCAAGCGCACGCTGGAAACGAGCCATCTTGCCGATATATACAGGGAAACCTGCGCCAGTAATCTTAACGCCGAGGTCGAAGTCTACAAGATTGTATTTCTTCAAGAGATCCCAATGGCAGAGAGCATCCTCGCCGAGGTTTGGCTTTTCGCCGCCTTCTTTCACAACAACGTTGTCGGCTGCGTCCTTACCTTCAGGAACCTGCTCGCAAGGGATGTTAGGAATTTCGAGCAACTGGTTGGTCATATCGTTCTGTGCTTTCTCCATGATCTCTTCAAGAGCCTTAGCGTCTGCCTTGAGCATAGCTACCTGAGCCTTTGCGCTCTCAGCTTCCTCTTTCTTACCTTCCTTCATAAGGGCACCAATCTGCTTAGCAAACTGGTTAGCCTGCTGCTTGTTGTTATCCAACTTCTGCTGAGCTTCACGACGAATCTTGTCGTACTCCAAAACTTTCTCTACGGCCTCACGAGCATTTGGAAAATGCTTCTTTTCGAGACCCTTAACTACACGTTCAGTTTCCTCACTGATAAGTTTAAGTGTAAGCATAAAATGTCTTTTAATTAAATAATTTACTATTTGTAGGCAAAAGTACAAAAAATATTTGTGATAGCGTAAAAAATTGCTGACTTTTTTACAGGGAAGGGTAGAATTAAAGTTTTTTTGTGGTTTTACAGGGTTAAGGAGCTTAGAAGGGGGTGTAATCCTTGCCTAAAAACTTATATAAACGAAGAAAGCCTGCTCTAGGTATGAGCAGGCTTCTATGTTGTTTGTTTGGAATAGTTTTTTCTAAAACTTTAAAAATTAAGCGTCAGCTTTTTTGGTCTTCTCAGCGTAAACCTCTGGAGAGAGAACAGAAACTGTACTCTTGTCCTTGCGGCCCTTGTGGAAGTAAACGATACCATCTGCCAAAGCATACAATGTATCATCCTTACCCTGAGCTACATTCTCACCTGGGAAGTGCTTGTTACCACGCTGGCGAACGATGATGTTACCTGCGATGATGCTCTGACCACCCCAGATCTTAACGCCTAATCTTTGTGAAGCTGATTCACGGCCGTTCTTAGAACTACCAACACCTTTCTTATGTGCCATTTTCTAATTCCTCCTAATTTTAAGCGATTACAGATTTGATTGATACTTCAGTGAACTGAGCACGATGACCGTTCTTCTTGCGATAGTCCTTGCGGCGCTTCATCTTGAAGACGATTACCTTGTCACCCTTTACGAGTGGGTTCACTACTTCTACTACTACTTTTGCACCCTCTACAGCTGGTGCACCGACAGTGATTGAGCCGTCTTTGTCAACGAGCAAAACCTTGTCGAACTCAACAGTCTGACCTGCCTCAACATCCTTGATGTGATGTACGAAGAGCTTCTTGCCCTCCTCAGCCTTGAACTGCTGACCGTTAATTTCTACAATTGCGTACATTAAATTAATTATATAAACGGGTTTCTTCGGGAGGCGTCCTGCATTGTGCCGGATCTTCTTTGAGCCCCTTCGAACTAAACTTTTCTGTAACATTTGCCCAATCCATGAGCATTCGGGGTGCAAAATTACAAATTATCTTTGATATGAACAAAATGTTGGGGAAATAAAGATTGCTTTTTAGAAAGATTTAACAGAAAAGCCTGTTTTTTATAAGAATACCGATTATTTGCTACCAGATAAGGGACTCGTGAATAGTATAATGTTCTTTATTGGGTTCAATAATATACTTCCGTAGGTTCAATGATATGTCTCCTTTGGCTCAATGATATGTCTCCTCTGGCTCAATGATATGTCTTCTCTGGTTCAAGGAGATGTCTCCTTAGGTTCAAGGATACGACTTCTCTGGTTCAAGAAGATACCTTCGTTATAGTTATGACTAGTGTCAGCAGCTCTGCTGAGCCTAGTCAGCAGGTCTGCTCACTATAGTCGGCAGGTCTGCTGACTGCAGTCAGCAAGTCTTCCGACTCAAGTGATATTACCTTTTAATTGTATACTTTCTTCTTGGGAACAATATATGCTATATGCTATTTGATGGAGGAGGTGTATAAAAAGAAAAAAGCGATGACCTTCACAGGCTACCGCTCCAAATCTTCAATAGGTATTAGTTTCCATTAAGGTAAAAAGATTGTTTTCAGGATAACTGGCTGCAAAGATACACGATTTTTTTCAAATCACCAAATATTTATTTGATTATTTTTGTTGTAATTCAATTGTGTGGGTGCACAAGGGTGAAAATTAACTTATTTTAGCAAGAAAGGCTGCGTAATCGATTGCAATTCTGTTGTTTTTTTTGTTTTGGTTTAGATTTCTTCAAAAGTATAAAGAGACGAATTTTCGAGACCAGTAGTGAAGTAGAGAAAATAAAAACAGGTTGGCGCAGAAGTGCCAACCTGTTTATGGAAAATACTATTATCTTATTCTGTTTGTTCGAATCAGGAAAAAGAAGTGATTACTTCTGCTTCTTGATTTTCTCTACGTAAGCATCAATGACAGCTACTGCTGTGATGTTTACGATATCCTGTACACTACTTTCTGAGTCAGTGAAGTGGATAGGCTTATTCAATCCCATCTGGATAGGGCCGATAATCTCTGCTTCAGGATTCAACCCCTGGAGAAGTTTGTATGCACCATTGGCGCTACTCAAGTTAGGGAACACCAAAGTGTTGACGTCTTTGCCCTTGAGGCGGGAGAATGGATACTTCTCATCGCGCAGATCCTTGTTGAGTGCATAGTTTACCTGCATCTCACCATCGATAGCGAGTTCAGGGAACTCCTTCTGCATCTCAGCAACGGCTTTCTTTACCTTAACAGGTGAGCCAATATTGTCTGTACCGAAGTTAGAGTAGCTTAACATGGCCATAACCGGCTCTTCGTTGAAGAACTTTACTGTACCTGCAGACAGCTTGGCAACATCGATCAGCACATCTTCGTCTGGGTGGCGGTTGATAAGTGTATCTGCGATATAATAAATACCCTTCTGGGTGTTAAGGATATGCATGGTACCGAAAGTCTTATATGGCTCACGGATTCCAATTACATCTTTTGCCACCTTAATAGTATTGCTGTACTTTGTGTAAAGACCAGTGATGAATGCGTCAGCATCACCCTGTTCTACCATTGACATACCGAAGTAGTTGCGCTCGTACATTTTATCATAAGCTTCCTCGAAGCTGTAGCCCTCGCGAGCACGCTTCTCTGCCAGATGCTTGGCAAATTTAGCACGGCGGCCCTGTTCGTTATCGGCACGCATATCTACAATCTCAATATCTGAAAGGTCAAGTTTCAAACGGCTAGCAACACGGTTCAAGCGGTCTGGGTTGCCCAACAGGATTGGCTGGCAGATACCCTCTTGCTTTGCCTGGACTGCAGCCTTCAGCATAGTTGGGTTGCCACCTTCAGCGAATACTACACGCTGTGGGTGAAGGCGCGCTGTATCGTGGAGCTTGCGGGTCAGCTTGGTCTCCTGACCAAGCAGCTGGCGCAAATCCTGCTTGTACTTCTCCCAGTCTGTGATAGGGGTGCGAGCCACACCACTTTCCATTGCAGCCTTAGCTACGGCAGCAGAAACTTCTGTAATCAAACGTGGATCTACAGGTTTCGGAATGAAGTATTTAGGACCGAATGTAAGGTCGTTAACGTGGTAAACATCGTTTACTACATCAGGAACCGGCTGCTTAGCCAAATCGGCAATTGCATGAACAGCAGCCATCTTCATTTCTTCGTTGATAGCACGGGCGTGAACATCGAGTGCACCACGGAAGATGTATGGGAAACCGATTACATTGTTAATCTGGTTAGGATAATCTGAACGGCCAGTTGACATCAATACGTCAGGGCGGCTGTCCATAGCGTCCTCGTAGCTGATCTCAGGTACTGGATTGGCAAGAGCGAAAACGATAGGGTTGTCTGCCATAGAGCGAATCATATCCTTGGAGAGCACGTTACCCTTGCTGAGTCCTACGAATACATCGGCGCCTTTCACAGCCTCTTCGAGTGTATGGACATCGCGGCGGTCTGTTGCAAAGAGCTTTTTCTGCTCTGTCAGATTTTCGCGGTCGCTGGTAATGACACCCTTAGAGTCGAGCATAACGATGTTCTTTACCTGTGCACCAAGTGCTACGTAGAGTTTTGTACAGCTGATAGCAGCAGCACCAGCACCATTTACGACAATCTTCACATCGGCAATGTTCTTTCCTGCTACCTCAAGAGCGTTCTTCAAGCCTGCTGCAGAGATGATAGCAGTACCATGCTGGTCATCGTGCATTACAGGGATATCGAGAGTTCTTTTCAGGCGTTCCTCGATGTAGAAACATTGAGGTGCCTTGATGTCCTCCAAGTTGATTCCACCAAATGTAGGAGCGATTTTCTCTACGGTTTCACAGAACTTTTCTGGGTCTTTTTCATCGATTTCAATATCGAAGACATCCACACCGCCGTAAATCTTGAAAAGCAATCCCTTACCTTCCATCACTGGCTTTCCGCTCATGGCACCGATATCGCCAAGTCCGAGCACTGCTGTACCATTACTGATAACAGCAACCAGGTTACCCTTGTCAGTATACTTGTATGCATCGTCTGGGTTCTGCTGGATCTCAAGACATGGGAATGCCACGCCAGGAGAATAAGCAAGGCTCAGATCCGTTTGTGTGTGATAAGGTTTTGTTGGCTTAACCTCAATCTTGCCAGGACGGCCAGTCTCGTGATAACTTAAAGCCGCCTCTTTTGTAATTTTTACCATAACAATATATTGGTTTAAAGTTTATTTTTCTTTCATATTCGTGGATTTTTCGCACGAAATTTAAAAGTTTGTGCAAAGGTACAAAAAAACTTAGTAAAAAAGAATGGTTTTTTGATTTTTTTTGTATCTTTGCACAAAAATAGTCTTCAAACAAGTAAAATGGCAGAAATCAATCAATATAGACAAGAACTGAAAGACAGAATCATCTCTTATGCGATGCCTGAATTCTATAAGCGTGGGGTAAAAGCTGTCAAGATGGATGAAATCTCACAGGGACTTCATGTATCTAAAAGAACTGTGTACGAGATTTTTGGTGACAAAGAAGAATTGTTGCTTGCTGGTATGATGCGTCAGCTAGAAGAAAATCGTTCGAAGTTAGAAAATTTCGCCAAGACCCAAGCGAAGAATGTGATAGATATTATCAGCTATGTCTATAAATTGCAGATGGAGCGCAATGGGATGGTGGGCGTTCTTTTTTATGAGGAGGTTCATAAGATGCCTCGTGTAGTGAAATTCTTCCAGGAAAATCATGCTCATGAACGGGAGGAGAGTGTACGTTTCTTTGAGGCTGGTGTCAAGGAGGGGCTTTTCCGTAAGGATGTAGACTTCAATGTTGTTATGGACATAGGACATGTGATGATGGAGGAAATCATGCATCATCAGCTCTATCGTGTTCATTCGATGCAGGAGATATACGACAATTATATTTTGTGCCTGATTCGTGGATTCTGTACAGAGCGCGGCTTGGAGCAGCTTGACCGTGCTTTGAAAGAGTAGAGGCGTTGGCTTTAATATACAAAATGTACTTTTTGAGCGTATGTGTAATTACGCTTAAAAAAGAGAAAGAGGTTTCGGAGATGCTTTGTATAGGCTCACGGAACCTCTTTTCCTTAATCCTTGTATAGCCAGTGGAGGAGCAGGTTTATAACTTTTGGATAGAAGCGGAACCAGCGAAACTTGGTAACAGGTTTGCCTCCGAAACCGAGAATGAATTCACGGTAGAGATTATTCTTAAGCGGAAGTCCTGCGTCCATAAAGTGGAGGTGTTGGGCATCCTGCTCCTGTGCATCAGAGAGTGCTTGCCAGATGGTCATTGTGTCCGGATGCAGATGGATGTAAGTCTTTCTCTTGAATGCAGAAAACCAAAGAAAGGCATTGCCTTGGTTGTAGATGCAGGTATAGCCGCCAATCACTTTGTCCTTATAGGTGATGATGACGTTTCTGGCATTACTACTTGTACTCAGTTTCTGAAAGAATGTTTCGTCAGGAACAAAACGGCGAAGTTTCAGCCGATAATAATTTTTGAGCAACTGGTGATAACGATGGATGTCTTCGGGTGAAGTTGCCTCTCTACAACTTATTCCCTTTTTCTTCATTTTTTCAATCATAGCAATTTGTTTGTCTGAGAGTCGCTCTTGGGGAAGTTTGCTGTGTAGGGAGTTATGTATCTCTTGCCAGGCAATAGGTACATAGCCCAATTTTCTGAATTCCCGGTAACCCAGCATCTTTTTGCTCATTCGGGAGAACTCGATGTAAAAGCAGAGTCGTTTGTGTAAGTGGATAGTTAGGCTGCGGAGTAACAATGGGAAAATAGCATTCTGTTCAGCATCGGGTGCATAAAGTCCCTCTCCATACGCGTGCGCGTGCGTATATAAATAAGGTGGAAATAAAGATTTGCGGTGATAGAGGATGACGAGCATTTGTCCTACCACCTTGTTCTCCTGTGTGGCGACAGCCATAAAAGGGGTTATGCCGGGTGTTTTTTCAAGAATCTGAAAAAGCTCCAAGCTATGAAAAAAGTCGCCTTCCAATAAATGCGGCATTTCTTCCAGTTTACCATATATTTCTACTTCATATTTTCTCACGAAGGCAAAAATAATAAATTTATCATAAAAAAGCAAGAAAAAGGGCTTCTCTATCGTTATTTTTTAGTATTTTTGCATAAAAAGTAGAACTTTAAACAAAATTACGTATGAAAATAGTGTTTATTGGGGCAGGTAATCTTGCTACCAATCTTGCGCTCGAAATATCGCAATCAGAACATCAGATTGTGCAAGTTTTCAGTAGAACTAGGGAGTCGGCCTCTCTATTGGCTGAGAAGGTGAATTGTGAGCCTGTCAATGAGATGAGTAAGGTGGTCTGTGATGCAGATTTGTACATAGTTTCAGTGAAGGATGATGCGCTTGAAATGCTTATTCCTGAACTGTGCAAAGGAAGAGAAGATAAGATGTTTGTTCATACTGCAGGTTCCATGCCGATGGATGTTTTCAAAGATTATGCCCGTCATTATGGCGTATTTTATCCGATGCAGACATTTACGAAAGATAAAAAGGTTGCATTCGAAAATATTCCTATTTTCATTGAAGGATGTGGTGCTTTCGAAACTTCTTTCCTGAAGAGGTTGGCAGAACAGATTTCTCGTAGTGTCTATGAATTGGATTCTGATAATCGTAAGTATCTGCACCTGTCAGCTGTTTTTGCTTGTAATTTTGCGAATCATTGCGTAGCTATAGGTCAGCAGATTCTCGAAAATCATCACATTCCTGGCAGTGTTCTCCGTCCTCTGGTTATGGAAACTATGGACAAGGCTTCTTCGCATTCGGCAGCTGAAGTGCAGACTGGACCGGCTATTCGTGATGATCGGAACGTAATGGAGAAACAAATGCAACTTCTTGAAAAACTGCCAGAACTACAGCAGATTTATGAAATGATGAGCAAAAGCATATTCAAGTTCAAGAGATAAAGCTGTTATCGGTTTAAGTTTGCAGTTAGGAATTTAAGTTCTAAAAACAGAAATAAATATGATAAATTACGATTTAAATAAAATAAAAGCAATCATCTTTGATGTTGATGGAGTACTGTCAAGACAAACCATCACGCTTTCCAGTGCCGGCGAACCTTTGCGTACTGTTAATATCAAAGATGGCTATGCCATTCAGCTGGCTCAGAAGAAAGGTGTTCGCATCGTAATTCTGACAGGCGGTAATTCTCATGCCATACAGGTACGCTATGAAAATCTTGGTGTAGAGGATATCTTCATGGGGTGTTCTGTAAAGATAAAGACTTATGAGGAGTTCAAGCAGAAATATTCAATTACAGATGAGGAAATAATATATGTAGGTGATGATATTCCTGATTATGAGATTATGCGTCGTTGCGGATGTCCATGTTGCCCAGCAGATGCATGCTCCGATATTAAAGAAATTTCTACTTATATCTCGGCTTGTAACGGAGGTGATGGTGTGGGACGTGATGTCGTAGAACAGGTACTGAGAGCCAAGGGTTTATGGCTTTCAGATGCTAAGGCGTTTGGCTGGTAGAATTTAGTTAATAGTTGAAAGTTGATAGTTTATAGTAGAAAGTTTGCAACTGAATTTTAATCATAAAGTTCAAAGTAATAAGGTTTAAAATAGATGAATTATAAGATCATTTTGGCGAGTAATTCGCCTCGTCGCAAGGAACTTCTGGCAGGTTTGGACATTCCTTTTGAGGTGAAGGTGATTAGTGGTATTGATGAAAGTTATCCTGCTGACCTCGATGCTTATCAGGTTGCAGAATTCATCTGCAAGAAAAAGGCTGAGGCTTACCGTCCGCTTTTGAACGGAAATAATAGTGTCGGAGAGTTGGACGAGTCAGAAACTTTGATTCTTACAGCAGATACGGTTGTGATTGCGCCAACAGCTGGCGAACAGAATGACCAGGAAGGAAAGGGAGTCATTCTCGGGAAGCCTCGTGATACAGAAGATGCCAGACGAATGCTGAAGATGTTGAGCGGAAAGACACATCATGTAGTTACAGGTGTTTGTCTTACTACCCAGCATAAGCAGCGTTCCTTTTCAGTAACAACAGAAGTGACGTTCAAACCGCTTTCTGATGATGAAATCAGTTATTATATAAATCATTATCAGCCGTTTGACAAAGCTGGCGCCTATGGTATTCAGGAATGGATTGGCTACATAGGTTGTACGGGGTTGAAGGGGAGTTATTTTAATGTGATGGGGCTTCCGGTTCAGCGTATCTATGAGGAATTGAGGCGAATTTAGATTTTTTAAAATTAAATATTGTTCTATGTCGTAGATAATGAGTATCTTTGTGCGTTTTATGTAACTAACAAGGATTATGAGTGAAGAAATTTTAGCAAAAGCTCATGAGGTTTTGGACAATTATATGGAGAGCAATCATCACCGGCGCACTCCGGAGCGTTCCACTATCCTCGACACCATTTATTCTATGGGAGAGCATTTCTCGATAGAAGATTTGGGCAGAGAGCTACTGAAAAAGAATTTTCGCGTTAGCAGGGCTACGCTTTATAACACATTGCATCTGTTCCTGGAACTGAGGCTTGTGGTAAAGCACAGTCTGGCAGACGGCACCAAGTATGAGGCCAGTTATAGCGAGGACAATCATGTGCATCAGGTTTGCACGATTTGTGGCAAGGTAACCGAAATTGTAGCACCGCAGGTTACGGCTGCTGTGAAGGATATCAGGATGCAGCGCTTTCGTAAAGATGCTTATGCTCTTTACATCTATGGCGTATGCAGCGGCTGTCAAAGCAAGATGACTCGCAAACGCAAAAAAGAATAAGTATCAAGATAAAAAGATAAAAAATGAACACAGGTAAAGTAGATGTCCTGCTGGGTTTGCAGTGGGGCGATGAAGGTAAAGGTAAGGTGGTTGACGTGTTGACCCCTAAGTATGATGTCATTGCTCGTTTCCAGGGTGGTCCTAATGCTGGACATACATTGGAGTTTGAGGGCGAGAAGTATGTGCTTCGCTCTATCCCTTCTGGTATTTTCCAGGGTGGTAAGGTGAACATCATCGGCAATGGTGTGGTTTTGGCTCCAGACCTCTTTATGGGTGAGGCTAAGGATCTTGAGAAGAGCGGTCATGATTTGAAGAGCCGTCTCTACATCTCTAAGAAGGCACATCTCATCATGCCTACTCACCGTGTACTCGATGCTGCTATCGAGGCTTCTAAGGGAAAGAACAAGGTAGGTACTACTGGTAAGGGTATCGGTCCTACTTATACTGACAAGGTTAGCCGTACCGGTCTTCGCGTAGGCGATATCCTTGACAATTTCGAGGAGAAGTATGCTGCTCACAAGGCTGCTCATCTCAAAACCATCGCAAGTCTCGGTTATACCGACTTCGATATTACAGAGGTTGAGAAGACCTGGATGGAGGGCATCGAATACTTGAAGCAGTTCAAGCTCATCGATAGCGAGGTAGAAATCAACAAGGTGCTCCGTTCTGGCAAGGATATCCTCTGCGAGGGTGCTCAGGGTACTATGCTCGATGTTGACTTCGGTTCTTATCCATTCGTTACTTCTTCTAATACTATCTGTGCAGGTGCCTGCATTGGTTTAGGTATCGGTCCTAACCGCATTGGCAATGTTTATGGTATCATGAAGGCTTACTGTACACGTGTTGGTGCAGGTCCATTCCCTACAGAGCTTTTCGATGAGACGGGTGCCAAGATCCGTGACCTCGGTCATGAGTATGGTGCTGTTACCGGTCGTGAGCGTCGTTGTGGCTGGTGCGATCTTGTACAGCTCAAGTATTCTGTCATGGTGAATGGTGTTACCGAGCTTATCATGATGAAGAGCGACGTGCTCGATGGCTTCGATACCATCAAGGCATGCGTGGCATATAAGTTGAAGGATGGTTCTGTTACAACAGATTTCCCATACGAAATCGATGATGTAGAACCTGTTTACAAGGAGTTCAAGGGCTGGAAGACAGATATGACTAAGTTCACATCTGAAGATCAGTTCCCACAGGAGTTCAAGGATTATATTGCTTTTGTAGAAGAGTTCCTTGAGACTAAGATCGGTATCATTTCTATCGGTCCAGACCGTGCTCAGACTATTGTACGCAAGTAAATTATATAGTGTTTAATGTTTAGTGTTTAATGTTTACTTTGAGGGGTTTACATGGCGCTAGACATTAAACATTTAACATTCATATTAAACATTAATAAATGGCTCAGAAACCAAGTATACCAAAGGGCACGAGAGATTTTGGTCCTGTTGAGATGGCGAAACGCAACTACATCTTCAACATCATCAAGGAAGTGTATGCTCTTTATGGATTCCAGCAGATTGAAACTCCTGCCATGGAAACCCTTCAGACTTTGATGGGCAAGTATGGTGAAGAGGGTGATAAACTGCTTTTTAAGATATTGAATTCAGGCGACTATATGAATAAGGTGAGCGATGAGGATATTCATTCTCTCGGATCACTCAAATTAGCAGCGAAACTTTGTGAGAAGGGTCTTCGTTATGACCTGACCGTTCCTTTCGCACGTTACGTAGTGCAGCACCGCGAGGAGTTGCAGATGCCTTTCAAACGTTATCAGATTCAGCCAGTATGGCGTGCAGACCGCCCTCAGAAAGGACGTTACCGTGAGTTCTATCAGTGTGATGCTGATGTGGTTGGCTCTGATTCTCTCCTGAATGAGGTAGAGTTGATGCAGATTGTTGATACCGTGTTCACCAAGTTTGGTGTTCGTGTATGCATTAAGATTAATAACCGCAAGATTCTTACCGGTATTGCAGAAGTTATCGGCGAGGCTGAGAAGATTGTAGATATCACAGTGGCCATCGATAAGCTTGATAAAATCGGACTTGACAATGTAAACGAAGAGTTGCGCAATGACGGCATTTCTGAAGATGCCATTGAGAAGTTGCAGCCAATCATCTCATTGTCAGGAACTAATGATGAGAAACTTGAAGTGATAGCGAAGGTTCTCGAAGGTTCAGAAGTTGGTTTAAAGGGTGTAGAGGAAACCAAGTTTATCCTCGATACCTTGAAGACTCTTGGCTTGAACAACGAGATAGAACTGGATCTCACCCTGGCTCGTGGCTTGAACTATTATACAGGTGCAATCTTCGAGGTGAAAGCGCTTGATACTCCAATGGGAAGTATTACAGGTGGTGGTCGTTACGACAACCTTACCGGCATTTTCGGTTTGCCAGGTTTGAGCGGTGTTGGTATCAGTTTTGGTGCTGACCGTATTTATGATGTGTTAGGTGCGCTCGACCTTTATCCGAAGGAGGCTGTAAATGCTACTCAGATACTGTTTATCAACTTCGGTGAAAAGGAGACAGCTTACTGCCTGCCTATAGTAAGTGCAGCTCGGGCAGCCGGTATCCGTACCGAAATCTTCCCTGATAAGGCGAAGATGAAGAAGCAGATGAGCTATGCCAATGCCAAGAACATTCCATTTGTAGTGCTTGCAGGTGAGAATGAGATGGCTCAGGGCAAGGTTACGCTTAAGAATATGGAAACAGGCGAACAGACCTTGGTTACTGCCGAGGAATTGATAGCCAAAGTAAATAAATAATACTCTCTTTCTCGTCCTCTCGTGCTCGTATATGTGAATATGCAGTTCGGCAGGGCGAGAGTTTTTTATGTGTTAGTGTGTATGCCTAACTATAATTATAGTAAATTCTAAAAACTACAGACAAATGAAAAAAATAAAAGCTATTTTATGTGTATTCTTGCTGGCGTTGCTGATGACATCCAGCACAAAGACGACAACGATTTTTGTAATCGGTGATTCTACAGCTGCCGAGAAAGGTGGTTTTAGAAATAATCCAGAGCGAGGATGGGGGATGGTATTGCAAGGCTTTTTTGATGACAAGGTGATTGTTGACAATCATGCTGTTAATGGTCGTTCTTCTTTGAGCTTTATCAATGAAGGAAGATGGAAAAAGGTTTTGGATAGAATAAAGCCAGGTGATTATGTGTTTATCCAGTTTGGGCATAACGATGAGAAGTCAATGCCTGACCGTCATACTGATCCGGGATCTACTTTTGATGCAAACCTTGCCAGATATGTAAATGAGACCCGTGCCAAGGGTGGCATTCCTGTACTGTTCAATGCGGTGGTTCGTCGCTGCTATTATTCTGCAGAATTGAAGAATGATGATGACGAGAAGCTTCGCAATAAAGTATATGATGGAAAGGAACAGATTAATAGCGATACGCTTATCGACACCCACGGAGCTTATGTGATAGCTCCCCGCAATGTAGCAAAGCAGTTGAATGTTCCGTTTGTTGATGCTACCAGGATTACCCACGATATAGAAACGGGCATGGGTATTGAAGGCAGCCGCAAATTACATATGTGGTTTATGCCTGGCGAGAATCCGCAGGTTCCTAAGGGTAAGAAAGATAATACCCATTATAATGTATATGGTGCACGTGTGGTTGCCGGTGCGCTTGCTGATGCTGTAGCTGAGCAGGTGCCAGCGCTGAAGTCTCATGTCTGCCATTATGATTATGTAGTCTCTGCAGAAGGTCGAGGCAATTTCATGGATTTGCAGAAGGCTGTAGATGCGGTTCCTGTAGGCAAGAAGGCTGTTATCCGTGTTTTGGGTGGTGAATGGAAGAAGCCAATCATCGCAAAAGGCAAGAAGATTAAGTTTGTCAAGTCATTTGGTGCTAAAATCAAATAGTAACAGGCTTTTTTAAAACTCCCGATATCTTTGAAATTACATGGCGATGTAGAAGTCTGTGCGTCGTGACATAGAACAAAATGCATCGCCATGTAGTAAACCTATACATAAAAGGGGTACTTTCACAAGCACCCCTTTTCATATTATACAAAAACATTATGAATTATTTCTATTAGCGAACAAGATTTTAATTTCTATCTTTGTCTCAATTATCTAAAAGTTTCAAACGTTCACCAGAATTGCTTTTGGCAAGGGGCAATTCCTACTCGTAGGATAACCTCAGTTCTGATGTTTATCATTTACGGTTGCAAAGGTACGAAGATTTTTATAATTGTGCAATACCTAAAAATGGGGGTTTTGATGAATACCTAGAAATGAGGAATGAAAATGGGGGAGAGTAGATATGAAAAAAGGAAGTCCTTATTGAAGAACTTCCTTTTTTATGAGGTGTCTAGCGGAGTCGAACCGCTCTACACGGTTTTGCAGACCGTTACCTAACCGCTCGGTTAAGACACCTTGTGTAGAACAATCATTTCTGATTTGCGAGTGCAAAGGTACTACTTTTTATTGGTTCTACCAAATTTTTATGCAACTTTTTTAATTAAAACAATCACTTTCTTTGTATCTTGCTCATAATGAACGGGTTCTGAAATGCTTAAATTTTTGTCTGGTTTCCTCGCTGCATGACAGTAAAAGTAGTTTTAGCAGCTCTTTTATGAGAACTGCTCTTATTCTTTCCGCTGAGTAGCCTCTTTCTTTTTATTCTTTTGGCATTTCTCAACGAACGGGCAACCTGAACATTGATAGTTTTTACACTCTCGTGCTTGTTTGATGGAGCGGTAGATACAAATGGCGGCATACGTGATGCATGCCGCCAATATGATTGCTATGATGATATACTGTATCATAAGCATAGGTAAATTAACATAATACTAACCTACGGCGTTATAACCATTGGTTGAGTTTTTGCGCATGATGTCGCGGATGTTCATCTCCTTGAAACCCTCTGCGCGTTTCTGCTCTTCAAGCTCTTTCTCTTCCTCGATGTCCTTTTCTGAACGGGTGAAAGTGAAAGCCTTGTACTTAAATTCTGCAATCGCCCAACCTACGAGGCCTACAGCGATTAATGCAACAAATCCAATTAATGCGTTCATTTCTCTTTATATTATAATAATGTATAAACTGAATTAATAATCATCGTCGGCTACGTCTTCTGCATCATCAAGACCGAGGTTCTCCGGGTCTTCGAAGGTAGTACGGTAGCTTTCCTCAGTAAGCTTGTCGTCATCGAATGCATCGTCATCCTCATCTGGATCGTTGTAGTGATCCTCGATTTCTGGTGCATCCTCGTCTTCATCCTCGTCTGGGTCGAGCAGGTCGTCGTTGCGTTTCAAATCATTCTCATCTTCGAATCTCATGCGAACCTTTTCTACCTTTGGCTTCTCCTTGGCAAAGATAGCTTCTACCCAAGAACCTTTTGGTACCACGAGCACTTCGTAGTCATCGGCGATCTTTTTCTCGTACAGACCTCCTGGCTTTTTCAGGCGGTCAGCAGGAAGAGTAGTTGTGCTGATGTCGAAATTACTTTCGATGATGTCCTGAATGCTCTGAGGCAGACTCTCCCAGCCACCTCCAAAGTTGCGCTCCAAGAGTTCGATGAGCTTATTGGCGGTGATGTGACTTACATTTTCGTAAGTAAGATCAGTAACACGCATGATAGGGCGCTTTTTGATGGCATACTTTTCTTTCTTGTCGTTGATACGGAAAGTGCCAATCTTAAAGCCGCGTGCCATCAGTTTGTCAATCACTTCAGGACGGTCTACCGTCACTGGTTCCATTTCGAATGCGCTGCGGATCACTGCGATATACTTGTTCTGGTAATCCTTGAGGTCAGCATCCTTTTCTGCTGCTTCCCAAAGACGGAACACATCGTTCTCCTGCAATTCCCAAATGCTACTTTTAGTAACATTCTTCAGTGTTAATATTTTATCTTTATTCATCTTCAATTATGTTTGTGTGTGCAAAAGTAAGTACTTCTTTTTATATATCCAAATTTTCTTGCTGTTTTTTTGTGTTTTTGGTCACTTTTTTATTTGGAATTCGATTTTTTTCATTACCTTTGCACGTACTATGAGTGAACCGTTAGCTGAAAGAATGAGACCTCACACGCTTGCTGACTATGTAGGACAGCAGCATTTGGTAGGTGAGGGGGCCGTGCTGCGCAAGATGATTGACGCAGGGCGCATATCCTCTTTTATCCTCTGGGGACCCCCTGGAGTGGGCAAGACTACCCTTGCTCAAATCGTGGCACAAACTATCAAGGTGCCGTTCTTCACCCTCTCTGCGGTGACCAGTGGCGTAAAGGATGTCCGCGAGGTGATAGAAAGAGCAAAGAGTGGTAGATTCTTTAATTCGGCTTCTCCTATATTGTTTATTGATGAAATTCACCGTTTCTCCAAAAGTCAGCAGGATTCGCTTTTGGGTGCGGTAGAGAAGGGTATTGTTACGCTGATAGGTGCTACCACCGAGAATCCTTCGTTCGAGGTGATTCGGCCGCTGTTGTCCAGATGTCAGCTCTATGTGCTCAAACCGCTCGAAAAGGCTGATCTTGAAGGGCTTCTGCATCGTGCCATTACGCAGGATGTAGAACTCAGAGAGAAGAATATTAAGTTGGAAGAGACGGGCGCGCTGCTGCGATATAGTGGTGGAGATGCCCGAAAACTGCTCAATATTCTGGAACTGGTGGTAGAATCTGCCGGATCTTCAGAGATTGTGATTACCGACAAGATGGTAGAAGAGCAGTTGCAGCAGAATCCGCTGGCTTACGATAAACAGGGTGAGATGCATTATGATATTATCTCAGCCTTTATCAAGAGTATTCGCGGAAGCGATCCCGATGCTGCGCTTTATTGGATGGCGAGGATGATAGAAGGAGGAGAAGACCCGCAGTTTATAGCCCGTAGGGTTGTGATCAGTGCCTCTGAGGATGTGGGACTTGCCAATCCGAATGCACTCCTGCTTGCCAATGCTGCATTCGATACGGTGATGAAGATAGGGTGGCCCGAAGCGCGTATCGCCCTTGCTGAGGCTGTGGTTTATCTTGCCACGAGTCCGAAGAGCAACAGTGCTTATCTGGGCATTAATGATGCGCTGGCTACTGTACGTCAAACGGGTAATCTGCCAGTTCCGCTGCACATCCGCAATGCTCCTACCAAACTGATGAAAGATTTGGGCTATCATGACGGATATAAGTATCCTCACGATTATCCTGGACATTTCACTGAGCAGCAGTATCTGCCAGACGAACTGAAGGATGCCCGCTTCTGGCATGCGCAGCATTCGCCTTCCGAGGAGCGCCTCTACAACTGGATGGTTACCTGTTGGGGAGAAAGATTCAAGAATTAGTGATTAGAAAGAATAATTAGAAATTGATATTTAGAGCAACTAACTGATACGAGAAAATGATGATACATGGCGATCCTGAATTCGTGCTCACGCTTCATAGTGTGATAGAATTCATCGGAACATTTGCTTTTGCCCTTTCGGGCATTCGTCTGGCAGCAAGTAAGCACTATGATTGGCTGGGCGGTTTTGTTTGTGGTGTGGCTGTAGCCATAGGTGGTGGAACCATACGAGATGTGATGCTTGGTGTGCGTCCGTTTTGGATGTTGAGCCCTATCTACCTGATTTGTACGCTGTTTGCGCAGTTGGTAGTGATTGCTTGCCACCGCTATCTCAAGCGTCTTGACAATACCTGGTTTCTGTTTGATACCTTGGGCTTGGCGCTTTTCAATATTGCGGGCATCCAGAAGTCGCTCGAATGTGGCTTCTCTTTTTGGGTAGCCATCATCATGGGCTGTATTACGGGTGCTGCAGGCGGTGTTATCCGCGATGTGCTTCTTAATGAAGAGCCGGTCATCTTCCGAAAGGAGATTTATGCGATGGCTTGTGTCGCCGGTGGTTTGGCTTATTGGGGATTGAGCTATCTGGGTGTGAGCCTCTATATTACGGTGATTGTAGCTTTCAGTGTGGTCTGCGCCATCCGATTGCTGGCTGTAAGATACCATATTTCACTCCCGAAGCTGAGGGATGAAGAACAAACTGTAGAATGAAAAGGAAAAAAAAGAAATTGATAAATAACAGATAACAGATGAAAAGACTGAAAGCGATTTTGATGCTCGTTGTTGCAATGATGCTGATGTCGTCGGCAACAATGATGGCTCAGAACAAACGAGAGTTTCGTGGAGCCTGGATACAGTGCGTTAACGGACAGTATCTGGGCAAGAGTACGCAGCAGATCCAGGCGATGCTTACCAGACAGCTTAATGAACTGCAGAAGGATGGCGTGAATGCAATTATCTTTCAGGTTCGAGCCGAGTGTGATGCTCTGTATAAGAGTGATTTAGAGCCTTGGAGCAAGTTTCTTACGGGAGTGCAGGGAAAGGCTCCTTCTCCTTATTGGGATCCGTTGCAGTGGATGATAGAGCAGTGTCATAATCGTGGCATGGAGCTTCATGCCTGGATTAATCCTTATCGTGCCAAGCATAGCGTAACTTCCTATGAGCAGGTTTCGCCGAAGAATATCGTGAAGAGGCGTCCTGATCTCTGTTTTCAGTATGGCAAGCTGACGCTGTTGAACCCTGGGTTGCAGGCTGCAGCCGACTATATTTGCGAGGTGGCTGTGGACATTGTAAGCCGATATGATGTTGATGGATTCCATATTGATGATTATTTCTATCCATATCCAGAGGCCGGACGTCAGATTCCTGATCAGCAGCTCTTCCGCCAGCAGTCGCGCGGCATGCGAAACATAGGTGATTGGCGCCGTGATAACGTGAGCCGGTTTGTAAAGCAGCTCAGCGAATCCATTCATGCCGTTAAGCCTTGGGTCAAGTTTGGTGTTTCTCCATTCGGCATCTACCGCAACAAGCGTACCGATCCTAATGGTTCAGAAACTTTCGGCCTCCAGAATTATGATGATCTTTATGCAGATGTATTGCTTTGGGTGAATAATGGTTGGATAGACTATTGTGTGCCTCAGATTTATTGGGAGATAGGCAATCGTGCTGCCGATTACAAGACGCTCATAACCTGGTGGAATAAGCATGCTGGCAACCGCCCATTATATATAGGTGAAGATATAGAGCGTACAGCCAAGTTTGCTGACCCAGTCAATCCGCGCAGTCATCAGTTGCCTGCCAAGCACCGTTTGCATCAGCAGATGAATAATGTGAAGGGCACTGTGCTCTGGTATGCGCAGACTGCTGCCGATAATGTAGGTAATATCGGACATACACTCCGCAACAATTATTGGAAGTATCCAGCATTGCCACCCTCTATGCCTTTCCTTGATAATAAGGCGCCAAAGGGGGTAAAGGGTCTCAAGCTGATGTGGACCGAGAAAGGTCCGCTGCTGGTATGGAAGGCTCCTAAGGCTAGCAAGAAAAAGTGGGGCGATCAGGTGAACCGTTTTGCTATCTACCGTTTTGAGAAAGGTGCTAAGGTAAATCTCAATGATGTTTCTGCACTCCAGGCAGTAACTTATGATAATTTCTATCGCATCCCTTATGTGAGTGGCAAGAAATATGTGTATGTAGTAACTGCTCTCGACCGTGTAGGAAACGAAAGTAAAGGTAAGAAAAAGAAAATTTCTTTTTAGATTGGTTAGATGATATAAACGGAAAGACCGTTAAAAACAGAAAAACCGTTGTACTCGATAGGAGAGAGTGCAACGGTTTTTTATTTT